>NZ_DASVOB010000074.1:0-3679 GCF_036383575.1 Mucilaginibacter sp. | reverse complement strand
GCACTTTCAAATGTTCCTGTTGAGGTACTACCATCTGCAAAAGTGAATGTTATGGTGTTATCCGAATAATTGTGCAGCCAGGTACCTTCCCCTTTAGGGATCTTGCGGTAAAAATTATTTACATCGGTAACCGGGTTTTGTATGTATTGAAAATTGGCGTACTTGCCATCGGCACCGGCATTGTTCACTATTTTACCGTAAGTATTACCATCGGCAGTTACACCAGTATAGGTGAAGGTAAGTGAGTTATCCAGCTCTGCCGAAGGACCATCAGTGGCGGGCCAATCCCAGGGTTTATCATCAAGCTTTAAAACCGCACCACCGCCATATTCAGGGCCGGTACCGCCATAAACTACCAGGCCATTTATTTTAAATGTACCCAGTAATACTTCTGAAAAAGGTTGCAGAATTACTTTCCATTCCTTCTTTTCACCGGTTTCGGAGGTTACAGTATAAGTAGCCTGGTTACCCGTACCCGAAAAATCAACTGCCGCGCCTGATGCAGGTTGCAGGTTTGATTTATATGATGATATTACCGTTGGTTTAACCTTGCTGAAATCATTGGTTGGTTGTACCAGTACACGTACAGTTACGGTTGATGCATCGCGGTCAATAACCGCGGGGCCTATTTGTACCAGCCCTGCCCCTACGCTGAATGATTCAATTGCCCGTTCATGGCTTTTGATGCCATCCATCGGGTCTTTTTGGCAGGATGTTGCAAAAAACACCGCCAGTAAAATGATATATGTTAGTTTTTTCATTTTCAATAATTATTTGATCACTTACCTAAATTGGGGTTCTTATTTACTTCAGCCTGCGGTATCGGGAAGTAATACGAATCGCCGGTGATGGTTTTACCATAGGTATCTTTCAGTACCGATTCCATTTTATGGCTGCGGCGAAGATCAAACAGGCGGTTTCCCTCAAAGCAAAGCTCCCATTTACGCTCCTGGATCACAGCATCCCTGAATTGTGCAACCGACAAGCCCGGCGGCAGGTTACCCAGACCTGCCCGGGTACGGATCCTGTTTACAGCAGCATACCCCTCGGCAGTTGGGCCACACGCTTCAGCATAGATCAGCAACACGTCCGAAAAGCGGATAATAGGCGTATTGGCACTGGTTTGCTGCCCTGTTTGCCAACCCGAATCATTAAACTTGTTGCTGAACGGACGGTAATATGAATCGGTAATACTGAGGTTTTGCGTTGGGCCTTTATTGCCACCGGCATCGCCCACATCATAAATTGTGGAGATGATCAGCTGGCTTTTGCGTTTATCATTGGCATCAAAGCTGTCGTAAATACCGCTCTCGGTAAGGAACTCGTTAAAGCCACCGGGTACATAAGTGCCATTAGGTAAACGGAAGTTGAGGTTAGGCATAAAAAACAGTGGTAGCTTAGAATACTGGCCTTCATCGGCACCGCTCCTGTCAACCGAAGCATCAAACAAATGCTCGGGGCCGAGTTTTTTATTTACATCGTAAATAGCCACCAGATCCGGATCAAGACTGTAAACCGATTGCCCCGCAACCACTTTGGCAGCCCAGGTTTTGGCGTTGTTGTACATATCATCGGCATTGCTTACAAAATCATAGCCCGGAGAGCTGCTTGCTTTGGCAGATGCCAGTGTAAGGTAAACTTTGGCCAAAATACCTTCGGCCCCTACCTGGTTAACCCGACCAAGCCTTACGGTTTGATCCATCATTCCGGCAGCTTTGGTTAAATCGGCAATGATCAGATCATAAATATCCTTCATGCTTGATTTGGGCAGATTGGTTTGGCTGATATCATCAACCGGATCGGTATGTAAAGGCACAGCGCCAAACAAACGCACCAGGTTAAAGTAGTGCAAAGCCCTCAGCGTATAAGCCTCGCCAAGGATCTCATTTTTTGCAGCATCAGTCATGCCGGTAATGGCAGGTACATATTTGATAACCAGGTTGGCGCGGTTTATCCCCACATATGGAAACTGGTAGGCCGGGGCCAGTACACCGTTGGTTGGAGTAACAGTCAGCTGATCAAGCAGCATTTCGTCGGCACTTTTGCCGCTGGCGGCAGCAACGTCCTCGGTAGGCAGTTCGGTTAGTACGATAAAATTACGCGAATAATAGCCCAGATCGGGCAGGATAGAATAAGCGTAAATAAGCGCCGAATTTGCATCCGACTCTGTTTTATAAAAATTGGTAGTGGACAGGAAACCGTAAGGTTTTTCCTCCAGTTGCTTTTTGCATGACAACGTCATTGTTGTTGCTGCTAAAGCTATGATGTATTTAAATTTCTTCATGTTGGTGATGGGTGCTTAATTAAAAACTAACATTTAAGCCCAGCGAATACTGGCGCGGCTTGCGGTAGTTACCACCAAACTGCCCGTTTTCGCCTACCTCAGGGTCAAAGCTTGGGCTGAAATTGGTGAACGTGTACAGGTTGGTACCCGAGAAATAAACCCGCAGATTAGAGATCCCCTTAATTAAATTTGGCTTTAGCGTATAACCTATATTAAGGTTTTGCAGGCGCAGGTAGGTTCCCTTTTGCACGTACCAATTTGAAGCATAATAAACGCGCGTAGCATTTACACTCGGGTACAGGTTGGTATGATTATCGGGAGTCCAGGCTTGCAGCTGCGCACTTGGCGTAAAGGTTTGAAAGTTAAAAATATCGTTACCACTTACTCCGTAAAACTGGGCGTACAGATCAAACTGGCCGTACTTTAACGAAGTGTTAAAGCCATAGTAAAATTTAGGATTGGGGTTACCGATAATGTACTCGCCCTGCCCTACCGCGATAGGTCCGCCTGCTAAGTATTTAATGTCGCCCACAGTTGCAGCAGTGCCATCAACAGGATTAGTGCCGCCTGCTGTTTGCACAATGCCATCAAATTTATAACCCAGGAAAACATTGGCAGGCTGCCCGTTAATGTAGTAGTTTAATGGTGCACGAATGGCTTCAATATCCTGCCCGTTAGCTTCTATCTGGTTGCCGCCGCCAATGGCAATTACTTTATTCCTGTTCAGTGCAAAGTTGCCGCCTACGCTCCACGAAAATTTATTCCCCTGGAAGATCTGTGCATTGGCAGCTAACTCCACACCGCGGTTATCAATGGTACCGTCATTCACTTCAATTACCGAAAAACCTGATGATAAGGCAACCTGGTTTTGGCGCAGCAGATCGGTTGTGTGTTTGTAGTAATAATCGGCAGTTAAGGTAAAGCGCTGGTTAAACAGGCCTAAATCCAAACCAATATCCAGCTGGCGGGTGGTTTCCCATTTCAAACTTTTGTTTTGCAAACCGTTAAATACCTTGCTATTGGTGTTTGAGCCATCGTTATAATACGGCGGCCCATAGCCTGTTTGAAATCCGCCATCGGTAAAATATTTGTAACTGCCCAACGTAGCCAGCGACTGATATGGACTAATACCCTGGTTACCTGTTAAACCATAGCTGGCGCGGATCTTTAACTCCGAGATCTGGCTGATATTTTTAATAAAAGCCTCGTCGTTAGCTCTCCAGGCAATTGCTCCCGAAGGAAAAAACGCCCATTTATGGTTTTCACCAAATACAGATGAACCATCGGCCCTGCCCGTAAACGTAAACAGGTACCTAGCCATAAATGTATAATTTGCCCTGCCAATAAATGATTGTAAGGCAGTTTTGGTAAGGCCGTTGCTGATAAACTGCGTAG
>NZ_DASVOB010000073.1:0-1965 GCF_036383575.1 Mucilaginibacter sp. | reverse complement strand
TGTAAGTAATCCAAAATCTTTTCCTCTTTCTATGAGGCAGCGAAATTAAGGTTTTGGGGCGAAAGGGGAAAGGATTTCGGATGTCGAATTTGAGATTTCGGATTTACATTGATTATAATTGAATAATGAAAAGTGAAAATTTAAAATGGATAGTAGCAACATTAGTAGGATTGTTTTGGGCTATTATTTTAACCTGCGATGCCTTGACTACTGATTTTGACGCGGATAACGTTGTTGTTAATGCTTTGCATTTAAGAACTATGACAAAAAATACGGGAGGGAGAGGGAGTTTAAACTATGACCTTTATGTGCAAGAAAATGATAAGCACTATAAAATTGGTGCTAATTGGGCCGACTGTTTTTACTACGATACCTTTGTTGATAACGTAAAACCAGGACATGTTATAAGATTATCGGTTTTAAAGACTAACGGTTTGATAACGAACAATGATTTATTTGAGGTTGTAAACGTTGAGGTGGATGGGGTAACTTATTTAAGCCCTGATTGTGCGAGAGATAGTATAGAGAATCAGAAAAAGATACTGCCATTTGCATGGCTTTTGGCAATTGGGCTTTTTACATATTGCTATTTTAAAATATACCGTAAAAGAAAAATAAACTAAACCTCCAGCTATTAAGATTTATAAAAGTGTAAAGATTATTTAAAGGTCTAATTCAAAAACCTGTTAATCGTCTTCACCAGCTTATTTACATCAAAAGGTTTGGGAACAAAAGCATCATAACCAAAGTTAACCAGGGCAATGGCCTGTTCGTGGTAGGCCGAGATCAGGATCACCGGGATATGCCGGGTATCTTCGTTGCCTTTAATAAGCTGACAAATGCGCCCACCGTTGAGGCCGGGTAGCATATAGTCGGTTAATACCAGGTCGGGGTTGTAATTTTTTACGGCTGCAATAATATCATCTGTACGGTCAAGACCTGTAACCTCAAAATCATGAAAGGTAAGTACGGTTTCAAGCACCCGTAAAATCTCGGCATCATCTTCAATTATGAGTATATTTTTTGCCATAAGTAAAATGCTAATTTTAGTATAGTTAGTTATTAGCTTTAATGTCACAAATAAACAAAATGTTTTATAATTAAAATATTCCCTGGTATTTAATTGAAGTGAATATAGAGGGGTATTAGCCAATATCTATCTTATTAACAGTTAGATATGGCGTTATTTTAACGGTATTTTAACCTTTTGTAAAGGTACATAATTCTATACCAGATTACAATAAGAACAACCCATAGTTAAATAAACAAAAAACACAAAAAAAGGCGATGAGCCCAAACACTCATCGCCTTTTAAGATTTACTCTAATCTCTAATCTCTAATCTCTAATCTCTAATCTCTAATCCCCGATAAATCCGAAATCGAAATTCCCAAATCCGAAATCAAAACTACTCTCCCCTGTAAACGTTGTTTTTCAGGTCAACGTCGGGTAGTTGATGATCTGGATCAATTTCCATGCTTTTGATGGCCGATGTTGAAGGGTATTTAAACTTCCAAACACCATCACGCTGCCAGATATTTACCGGCAAGTGAAGAGTTTCTGTTTTTCCGTTGGCCTGAACAATTTTAAGATCAACAGGCATAGCCATTTTTTCGTTGTTGGTTATGGTGATCATTACACCTTCGGCAGGGTTGCCTTTAATATAGCTTACCGAAGTAATAGCCTGGTCGAGCTTCCAGGTAGTAAAGAACCATGATTTCCAAAACCAATTCAGGTCTTCGCCTGTAGCGTCATTCATAGCCCTGAAAAGATCGTAAGGCAAAGGGTGCTTAAATGCCCAGTTTTTTACATACTCACGGAAAGCATAGTCAAAACGTTCGGGGCCAATTACTACGTTTCTTAAAATATCCAAACCTAAAGCGGTTTTGGTATAATATTGACCGTAATCTCTAAGTCCGATAGCCTCAGGAGGGGTCATGAGTGGATCTTTGCTGTTGCGGTAACC
>NZ_DASVOB010000072.1:0-14771 GCF_036383575.1 Mucilaginibacter sp. | reverse complement strand
TATCTCAAATTAGTTGCTTAGATCATAGAAATCGAGGAGCGGCATGGGCAAAAGCACTTGGGGCGAGGCGGCAATCCCGTAGCTATACAGGGCGGACATGCATTGGCTACGAGATTGCCGCGCTACGCTCGCAATGACATGCTTTTTTATGCCGTTGTTGGTGTTGTCACCAACAACTATTGGATGGATTAACCGAGATTGTTAATTGGATGGTGTAGAGTTGTTGGTGACAACACCAACAACATGTTTTTTGAATCGAAATTTAGGTGTTCAGTTTTTTAAAAACGGGTGTTCAGCTTTTAAAATTGCAAAAATACAAGTAACTGATTGTCAGCAGACATGTGTTCATTTTATTTGAATGGGCAATAAACTACAAAATTAAATTGCTGATTATCAATTAGGTTTGTTATGGAAAAAACTGCAAGTGTTCACACTTTAAAAAGTTGAACACCTGTTATATAGATAGGAAGTTGTTAGTGGCAACACCAACAACTATGAAATATTTAAGCTAAACAGCTTTATCCACTCACCCGTCATTGCGAGGAACGAAGCAATCGCGAACTGCACAGAGGCACTTGAATAGCTACTCTGCAAGTCGGAGATTGCTTCGTTCCTCGCAATGACGCTTTCGTCTTATATATACTCTTACAACTTACCTATTTAAAAAATATATTTCATAGAAGTGTATTTTTTGTATTTTACACGGTCATTCATCCTATAAAACACACTATGAGTTACCAGGTAGACCTGACCAATTGCGACAGAGAACCCATCCACATTCCGGGAAAGATCCAATCGCACGGTTTCTTGATCGCTGTAAACAGCCAATCATACAATATTTCCTATATCAGCCAAAATATTGAAAGCTATACTGGTGTTAATGCAGTGGGGCTGTTGGGAAAAAACATTACTGAACTTGAAGAACAATTAGCCATAGCAAGTGATACCGCATCATTGCAGCAACTGTTAAACCTCGCTAAGGGCTCAAAAAGCTCGGATACCATCAATCCACTGGCTATTGATGTAAAGGGCGTTAATTATAACCTCATTATCAGTCACTCGGTAAATGACCTGGTACTGGAGTTTGAACCAACCGAATCAGACCTGGGCTATGATATTCAAAAAACTATAGGTCGTTCAGTAGCCGAAATTTTAAGCGGTAAAAACTTAAATATCCTGTTGCAAAATGCAGCCTTCGAGATAAAGAAGATCATCAACTACGATAGGGTGATGATTTATAAATTTAATGAGGACGGACACGGCGAGGTAACTGCCGAAGTAAAGAATGATGACCTTGAACCTTTTTTAGGTTTACATTATCCCGCATCCGATATCCCGAAACAGGCCCGTGAACTTTACAAGATCAACCTTACCCGTATAATAGCCGATGTAAACTCTGAAAGCTCGGCTATTATTACCTACGAGGAAGATGCTGCTCCGCTCGATCTTACCCATTCTGTGTTACGGGCGGTGTCGCCAATCCACATCCAGTATTTAAAAAACATGGGCGTCGGGTCGAGCTTTAGTATCTCACTCATTGCTCATGGAGAGCTTTGGGGACTTATCGCCTGCCATAATTACTCGCCAAGATTTATCGATTATAAATCACGCGATGCCTCTAAGCTGATCGGACAGATCCTGTCGTCGGCATTGGAGTACCGCCAGGACGAAGAGGATTCGGCAAAGCTTCATGAACTGGGCGAAGCCGCCAATACCATAGCCGATTATATTAAAAAAGATACCGATTTCACTTTTGCATTAACCCGCAATAAAGTAACACTGAAGGATGTTACTACAGCTACGGGCGTAGCGTTAATATATGATGGTGAAATAACCACCATTGGCCAAACACCTGCCAACGAGCAAATTGCCGATATTGCTGAGTGGCTTAAAGTAAACATGGTTGATACTGTTTACAGTACCCATCGTTTCCCGGGGATATTTCCGGCAGCACAACAATATGCTGATGTTGCGAGCGGCATTTTGGCCTGCAGTCTATCGCGGGAGCTTGGCGAAATGATCATTTGGTTTAAGCCCGAGCAGGTGCAATCCATTACCTGGGCAGGTAATCCCGAAAAACCGGTTGAAGAAACTGCGGACGGCCTATTGCAGCTATCGCCCCGTAAGTCATTTGAAAGCTGGACACAGATTGTTAAAAACACATCCGAAAAGTGGAAGCATGATGAGATCACCGCGGTTTTAAGAGTGCGTGAGGATATTATTTACGCCATCAACCGCAAAGCCAACGAGATCAGGATCCTGAACGAACGTCTGCAACTGGCCTATGACGAGTTGGACACTTTCAGCTATACCATATCGCATGACCTGCGTACCCCGCTATCATCCATAAAAAATTATTCAGAGCTGCTGTTGGCAAGCAATAAAAGCCTGGACGACAGCGCAAAAAAAATGCTCGACAGGATCATCAAGGGCACCGATAAAATGCACATGCTTATTAAGGAGATCCTGCATTATTCGCGTGTGGGCCGGGCCGAGATTGAGATGGCCCCAATTGATATGGGGATCTTGTTAAATGAGATTAAAAGGGAGGTATTATCGGCCCTTAATCCCGAAAATATTGAGTTTACCATTGGCGAAACACCCTCAATTGAGGGCGATAATGTAATGATAACCCAGGTTTTCACCAACCTGATCAATAATGCTGTGAAATATTCGTCAAAGTCAACGCCATCTAAAGTAAAGGTTGAAGGTGTGGTCAGGACCAATGAAATTGTTTATTCGATATCTGACAACGGTGTTGGTATTGATGTTAATTATTATAACCGTGTGTTTGAATTATTTAAACGCATGGATAACGCACTTGAATTTGAAGGTACCGGCGTTGGCCTTGCCATAGTAAAGCGTATTATTGAAAAACACAAGGCGCGTATTTGGTTCGAGAGCAAGTTAGGATTTGGCACAGTTTTTTATATATCTTTTAAAATTAGTTAATTGTGAGTTCGCCAGATATATTTTATGTTGAAGATGACGAGGATTTTGCATTCATAATGCAACATGCCGTTCAGGAAGTGAAAGACGGACTTACCGTAAAGATCATTGATAATGGGAAAGATGCTCTTGAGCAATTAAAGCAGCTTACCGAAGCCAGGGTAAAACCGAAGCTGATATTGCTTGATCTTAACTTACCGGGGCTTTCGGGCCTCGACCTGGTAAAACGCATCCGTGAAATTCCATTTTTGAAATATACTCCTGTGGTATTCTTTTCAACGTCGGATAATCCGAAAGACGTTAAGGCGTCACTTGAATTTGGCGCTAATGCCTATTTAACCAAGCCTGCCGGTTATTTAAACCTGGTAAACTGCGTTGAATCACTTTATAATTTTTGGTTCACTAAAAATCTGAATGTCAATTAAAACGCTGAAAAAAATATTGGTCATCGAGGATGATGCGGATATAGCCGATATTATGGGTATCGCCCTGTGCGATAAATATGAGGTTGAAGTAAAACGCGACGGCTACGAGGTTGTGGCACAAATTGAAAGCTTCGGCCCCGATCTGATCCTGCTCGATAACTATATTGGTCAGCGGCAGGCCCAGGAAATCATCAAAGAGATCCATGAGGTTAATGACCACAGAACTATACCGTTTGTATTATTTTCAGGCCACGAAAACATTGTGCAGCTTGCTAAAAAGCTTAACGCTACATCTTACCTGGCAAAACCCTTCGCACTCGATGAGCTTTATAAGTGCATTGACGGTATCTTGGCCGCCTAAAAACACGCATACTATATGCTTCACGAAAAAATAAAACAAGCTACAGCACATTTACATGATCAGCTTGAGCAAAAAATGTTTGTAGGGCAAATTATGGATGGCTCACTTACTTTTGAGCAGTATCAAACTATATTAAACGTTAACTACGTTACCCACTTCGCTGTAGAAGATTTTTTATTTTTCGGCCTTAGTGATGAGCTGCGTCAAAAATTGGATATTGAGAGCAGGATAAAATTACCAGCGTTGCTACGCGACTTTGAGGAGATCAATTCGGCAGTGGGGACCTCGCCAAAAACCACTCCTGGTTTTATTGACCTAAGCAGTGACGCCTCAATTCTCGGCGCAATATATGTGCTGGAAGGCGCAACACTCGGTGGTAATGTAATAGCAAAACGACTGAAAACTAACGAGCAGTTATTGCCTTACAATTTGAACTACCATTATTACCAGGTTTATGGCGATCAGCTTGGTTTAAAGTGGAAACAATTTTTAGAAGTGCTCAACGCGATACCCGAGGCTGAGCATGAGGCCGCAATAAAAAATGCTGTAAGCCTGTTTGAACACATGGCAAATACTAAAACAGTAACTACTACGGTAACGCTTGTACCGCCTGAGATATAATAGATTCCTCACAATGACGCTTATGAACAAAGAAAGGCGATGCTTTTTTTAGCATCGCTTTTTTTGTTGGGATAGAATCTTAATCCAGCGCGTCCGCTGTGTCCTTCTCCCCTATTTGTTGTCTCCACATGGCGTAGTATAAACCTTTTTGGGCAATCAGATCGGCGTGTTTGCCACCTTCAATAATGCGGCCTTTTTCCAGTACATAAATACTGTCGGCGTGCATAATGGTTGATAAACGGTGAGCGATCAGGATGGTAATATGATTTTCCTTTTCGGATACATTACGGATGGTTTCAGTGATCTCTTCCTCGGTAATGGAATCAAGCGATGAGGTAGCTTCGTCAAATACCAAAATATCCGGCCGGCGCAATAAAGCACGGGCTATAGAAAGACGTTGTTTTTCACCGCCTGATACTTTCACGCCGCCTTCACCAATTACAGTACTTAAACCTTTATCGGCACGGGCCAGCAAGGTTTGGCAGGCCGCACGCTGCAATACATCCATACACTCTTCGTCGGTAGCGCCAGGACGCACAAATTGCAGGTTTTCTCGAATGGTGCCTGAGAACAATTGTGTGTCTTGTGTTACAAAACCAATTTTTTCGCGCAGCTGATCGAGATCAATTTCCTTACTTAATGTACCATTGTACAAAATATCACCCTGCAATGGCTGATACAAGCCCACCAGTAATTTTACCAAAGTGGTTTTACCCGAGCCCGACGGACCAACAAACGCGATCGTCTCTCCCGAATTAGTTTCAAAACTGATATGATTGAGCGCGTTACGGTTTGCGGTTAAGTGTTTAAAGCTAACGTCATTAAACGTCAGGGTGTTTACCTTTTCGAGCAATACCGGCTTTTCGGGCTTTTTATCAATGGGAATGCTCAAAATGCCTTTAAAGTTCCCCAGAGAAACTTCAGCCTCACGCCAGGATTGAATGACAGTGCCCAACTCCTGCAGCGGGTTAAACAGGAAGAATGAGTAAAATAAAAATTTTAAATAATCTCCCGGTGTAAGCGTGCCTTTAAAAATAAGCACCAGCAGTATTACTACCATGATGCTCCGTACCAGGTTTACCGTAGTGCCCTGTACAAAGCTCATGCTCCGTACATATTTTACTTTTTTAAGTTCAAGGTCGAGGATCTTATAGGTTGTATTATTGAGCCTTTCAATTTCCTGCTTGGCCAAGCCAAGGCTTTTAACCAGTTCAATGTTCCTTAATGATTCGGTGGTTGAACCAGCAAGGGCCGTAGTTTGCGATACGATATTTCTTTGTATTGTTTTTATCCGTTTACTGAGGGCCATGCTTACAAAAGTTATAATAGGTATAGCTCCAAAATAAACAAGCGTCACTTTATAACTTACGGTTGATGAATAAACGATAACAAAAACCATCCCCACCAAACTCACAAATAATACCCCGATAAACGATGTGATGAATTTTTCACAATCAATACGTACTTTTTGCAGTATACCCAGGGTTTCGCCACTCCGCTGATCTTCAAATACCTGGTACGGCAATTCGAGCGAATGACGCAGACCATCTGCATACATTTCGGCACCAACTTTTTGGGTAATGATATTGGTAAAATAATCCTGAAAGTTTTTTGCAATGCGCGATACCATCGCTGCACCTATGGCAAGGCCAATCATACATAAAGAACCATAAAAGCGGTATTCAAAAGTATGAAACAGGTGATCTTTCGGCACGATGTAGGTATCCATGATATGACCCGTTATAAGCGGATCGAGCAGTGAAAAACCAATATTAAAAGCGGCCAGCACCAGGGCCAACACCACCACCAAGCGGTGCTTTTTTAAGTAAGAAATTAATACATTCATGTTTCAACAGCAAACATAAAAAAAGGGAATGGCTAAGTAGCTCATTCCCTTTTAATTTGACATAAGGTTAATATTAAACCGTCATGATATCTTTTTCTTTAGCTTCTGAAAGCTGATCAACTTTAGCGATGTTAGCGTCAGTAAGTTTTTGAACTTCAGCTTCACCTACTTTTATTTCATCTTCAGAAACACCTTCTGATTTTAATTTTTTGATCTTTTCGTTGGCATCTTTACGGATGTTACGGATAGCAATTTTACCATTTTCGGCTTCGCCTTTGGCTTTTTTAACCAGGTCGCGGCGACGTTCTTCGGTAAGCGGCGGTACGTTGATACGGATAATGATACCGTCGTTTTGTGGGTTAAGTCCTAAATTTGCTTCCTTGATGGCTTTTTCAATTGCGCCCAGTAATGATTTTTCCCATGGCTGAACAACGATAGTACGGGCATCAGGAGTATTTACACTACCGATCTGGCTAAGCGGCGTAGGTGTACCGTAGTAATCAACCTTTACATCATCCAATAATGATGGGCTTGCTTTGCCTGCACGTATTTTATTCAGTTCGCTGTCCGCATGCTCAATGGCCCTATCCATATTGGCCTTTGCATCGTTTACTTGTTTTTTAATGAGTTCGCTCATCGGTTTTTAAATTTTCAACAAAAGTAACAAAATCTATCATTTTACAGCTTGGGTATTTAGGTACAATTCAAAAGCATTTAACAATAAATAACATTATTTAACATTTATATATTATTAAAGGATAAGTATATTAGTATAAAATATTATCGCCATGAAAAAAACCTTATTTTTTATTATGCTGATAGCCTGCGTAGGTCAGCTTAAAGCGCAAACACTTAATAAAGCCCCGAATAACAATAATGCTGTCGATAAACTTTTTAACCTTAAGCCATTAAAGGCAGATACCAACCTGTCAAAGTTAATTCCTGTACTTCCGCAAAACGGCTTCTTAAACAATAATGGCACACAGTTAAATACTAAGGATCTCATTGCAGCTGATGATTTTTACAGCCGTATGCCAATAGTTAAAACGTATCCACGCGATAATATGCCTATTGCTAAAACAGACGAACCAGGGGTGAAATATCATATGCTGATTAAAAGGATAGATATTGTTAATCCGGATACTGTTGGAGTAAAAAAGGATAAGGTCACTCCGTGAAAGTGCTCTTGTCCACATTCAACTTATAAAACCATATTCCTGATAAAATAAGAAGAGGATACGCTAAGTAAGGAATAAAGCTCCTTTTGTTTAAAAGCGATAGCGAGTGGAACAATAAGAAAAATAAGAGTATAAAAAATACTATACCAATCACAGATAACGTTGGCTTCACCAGGTTTCTATTCAAGATAAGCTTATTAAGCACGCTTGTTATTAAATAAAACAGTATAAAGCAGGGGGCAGACAACAACAATCCGAAAAATATCATATAAAACATATATGACATTAATTGCAACATTGACCAAAGGGGCGCAGAAAAAAAGTTGATCTCAACGCCTGACGGTAACTGTGCTATAAATACAATAACAGGAGCAATTAATATAGAGGAAAACCAAATCCTTAAACAATAAGACCTTACAGGTTTCATATATAGTTCATTGACGATACATTAATTGCGGCGTCACAAGTCAGCCCAGCACTATCCTGCCCACAAGACTTACGCCAGTCGAGGCTCCTATTACAACGATAGTTATAAATACCTTAAGACTGTGAACAAGCTCCTTTTTCATTATGAACCAGATTTTTAAAAATCTTTATTCAAAACTTTTTCCAGTTCCGCGAAGCTAATATTCATTTTAACCCGGCCCTGTTTGGCATAGGAGATCTCACCGGTTTCTTCGGATACAATGATAGCCGTAGCCTCGTTAGCCTCCGTTACGCCAATACCGGCCCTATGGCGCAGACCAAACTGTGCCGGCAGGTCCGTTTTTTCGGTAAGCGGCAAAATGCAACTGGCCGATTTTATTTTATTTTCTGAGATCACCACAGCACCATCATGCAGCGGACTGGTTTTCTGAAAGATACTTTCAAGCAAACGTTTGGATATTTTAGCATCCACAACCTCGCAGCTGTTTTGGTAAAACTGCTCGTCATAATATTTGGCAAATACGATGAGTGCCCCGGTACGGGTTTGCTTCAGGCTTTTGCAGGCATCGATAATTGGCTTAATGCGGGCATAGTTGTTTTTCTCAACCTCCGATTTTCCAAAGAAATACTGCCACCAGGCTTTATTACGTTGCAATGAGGCGTTTTTACCTACCAGCAACAAAAATCGCCGTACCTCCTGCTGAAAAACCACGATAATAGCAATGATCCCCACATCAACAAATTTACCCAGTATAATGGTAAGCAACTTCATATCCAAAGCCTTCACCACGAAATTAAGGGCAAAGATCACTGCGAAACCGATGAAGATATTAGCTGCGATAGTTCCCCGGATGAGGTTATACAACTGGTAAATGATCAATGCCACCAGCAATACATCAAGGATAGAGAAGAAACCTATTTTGGGGAAAAGAGATTGTATGGACTGCATTTACGAAGTTAATAAGTTTACCCGAACATAAACGCCGGAAGGATGGTAAATATGATATGCTGATCGGTTACAACGGTCATTTTACATTCCTGTGCTATTATTTCAGGAAATGTATGGCCCTCCCGGTACACCCCAGCCCCATTCCGGCATAGGCGTATCCGGACTTTCTGTAGTACTATCTGTTTGGGAATTTAACACAGCTATCCGTGTGCCCCACTCAAGGTAAGCCATAAAGGCCGAACGAAATTCAGGGTCGTCAGGTAGCGATAGCTCGTCGGCAGTTTGCAGCAACAGTTCAATCCAGCGTTTGCGGTGCGCTTCGGTTAAATGCTTTTGCAAATGCTTATTGATCATAGCATAATGGCTGCCTTCAGTTTCGCTGTAAGTTTTGGGGCCGCCAAAAACTTCGCTCACAAAATGAGCAACATGCATCCGGTGCTGGGGCGACATGTGTTTAAATACAGGTTCCAGCAATTCATCAGCTAAAACCTTATCATAAAATTTATTGAAAAGCTGTTCAAAAGCAGGTGTACCTCCCGCCCATTCAAACAGTGTGGGGATTGTAGCTGTCATAATTGTAAAATCCGGTTACGATAAAGATAAGCAGCGCATCTTTAAAAACCAGTAAATTATGAACTACTCTAAAATCGGACTTATTTGTTGCGTTCGGTAGTAAACCTAACCAACTGCTCCAATCCCCGGTGCGAATCACTGTCGGGAAAAGTATTCAGGATCTCGAAAGCTTCATCCTGGTATTTTTTCATCTGGGTTTCGGCATATTGCAGGCCTCCGGTATCCTTTACAAACTTGATGATCTCAGCTATCTTTTTAGGATCTTCGTTATGGTTTTTCACCAGGTTGATCACCCGCTTTTTTTCGGAGCTGCTGCAATTGGCCAGCGCATAGATAAGCGGCAGGGTAACTTTTTTCTCCTTGATATCAATACCTAATGGCTTGCCCACATCATCGGTCCCGAAGTCAAACATATCATCCTTGATCTGGAACGCGATGCCAATCTTCTCGCCAAAGAGCCGCATTTTTTCAACCACTTCGTCGCTTGCCCCTGCCGATGCAGCACCGCAGGCACAGCATGACGCTATAAGCGAAGCAGTTTTCTGCCTGATCACATCATAATACACAGGCTCGCCAATATCCATGCGGCGCACCTTTTCAATCTGCATCAGTTCGCCTTCACTCATTTGTTTAACGGCGTCTGATACTATGCGAAGCAACTGGAAGTCATTATTATCGATAGAAAGCAGCAAGCCTTTTGAAAGCAGGTAGTCACCCACCAAAACGGCTATCTTATTTTTCCACAAAGCATTGATAGAGAAAAAGCCACGCCGCTGATAGGAGTTATCAACCACATCGTCATGCACAAGCGATGCCGTATGCAAAAGCTCAACCAATGCGGCCCCGCGGTGCGTAGCTTCATTGATGCCCCCGCAAATGCTGGCCGAAAAGAACACGAACATAGGGCGGATCTGCTTGCCTTTACGCTTTACAATGTAATGTGTGATACGGTCAAGTAGCGGAACAGAACTTTTCATCGAAGTTCTGAATTTCTCCTCAAACGCATCAATATCAGCAGCAATAGGTTTTTTAATGTCGTTGATGCTCAGCATTGCAACCAAAACAGTATTTTATGTTAACCACCGCCATGTGACAGTGCGGAGCAAACATAAGCTAAAATTATGTATCTGCATTATAGCCCAATATTTTTTACTTAAATTAAACCAAGGGGCACAATTATCGTCATACCTATGTGAGTGCAATTTTTATAAGTAGAGTTAAGTTTTTGTGAAAGCGGAGCCTGTTAAAACAGGCTTCGCTTTTTTATTGATAGTAAGGCCAAATATTTTACCTTTGCACTCCACATTTATACGGAGAGGTGTCTGAGTGGTCGAAAGAGCACGCCTGGAAAGTGTGTATACTCCAAAAGGGTATCGAGGGTTCGAATCCCTCCCTCTCCGCCAGAAGAAATTCAGTAGTACCCAACTTTACTGTAAAAATTAAAAAACCTTGCTGCAATAAAGTAGCGAGGTTTTTTGTTTTTCTGTATTCCAAAGCCCGCTGACGGTTTCTACACTTTAATTATAGCCACAAACGAGAGTTAGTATACAACTATCCAGTATTTGTATTAACAACAGCCCGCTCATCCGCCAGACATTTGTGCTATCAATTTGAAATAGCAAAAAAATGAAAAAAGTAATCTTAATTACCGGTGCAAGTTCAGGGATGGGTAAGGAAACAGCTAAGAAACTCATCCAGGAAGGCCATACTGTTTATACAGTTGCACGAAGAATTGACCAAATGCAGGATTTAAAGGCCCTGGGTGGTTATCCAATGCAAATGGATGTAACAAATGAAAGTGACATCCAATGCGTAATTAACACCATTATCAAAGAAGAGGGCAAAATCGACGTACTTTGGAACAACGCAGGCTATGGCCTGTATGGTTCGGTAGAAGATGTGCCGTTAGCTGAGGCAAGAAAACAGATGGAGGTAAATGTTTTTGGAATAGCCGCGGTATCGCAAATAGTAGTCCCTTACATGCGTAAAGCACAATCAGGATTAATCATCAACACTTCTTCAATGGGTGGTAAAATGTACTTCCCAATGGGTGCATGGTACCATTCAAGCAAACATGCGGTGGAAGGTTTGAGTGACTGTATGCGATTGGAATTAAAGCAATTCAATATCAAGGTGGTGATATTAGAGCCCGGCTTTGTCGCCACCGAGTTTGGTTCTGTTTTGATTGACAATTTCTCAAAAATTTCAAAGCAAAGTGCCTACACAGGCATGATGGATAAAATCATTGAGGGCACAAAAAAAGCCGCACAAGGAAACGGTTCCTCAAAGCCTTCGGTAATCGCTGATGCTGTAAATAAAATAGTAGACAGTAAAAATCCGAAAACACGATACAGAGTCGGAAAGTTTGCCAAACCTATGGTTTGGATGAGAACCTATTTAGGAGACAGGCTATTTGACAGAATCGTTATGAGCCAAATGTAACAGCATCAAAAACAAATTAAATAACATTAAAGAACAAGTAAATGAAAATCTTAAAAATAGCTATTGTATTAATAATAGCTTTTACAACTACCGTTAAAGCACAAACTGCCGAAAATGCTATAGCGGGCACGTGGGAATCTGATAAAAAAGATGTACGGTTAGAGTTCTTCAAATCGGGCAACGAATACCAGGCAAAATTGTTATGGGGTAATAAAATTGTGGAAAGTGACGGCAAAACCTCAAAAAAAGATGCCAAAAACCCAGATGAAAAATTACGCTCAAGAAACATCATCGGGATTGTAAGTGTGACCGGCTTAAAATGGGATGGAGAAGAATTTACAGGCGGTAAAATCTATAATCCTCCGTCGGGGGATACTTACAGATGCAAGGTCTGGATCAAAGACGGTAAACTAAACCTGCGCGGGTACATGGGTGTATCTGTGTTTGGTCAAACCGCTACATTTCATCCATACAATCAGTAACAGTGTATTAACATTATCCTTTTGACTATGAGTTTCTTCAATAGCACATCTGCATGGATCAAGGGTGAAATTTTTGAAGGCGTCCTGATCTTGGTGTTCGGTGCCTCCATTATTTTTCTTGGGCTTATGTTCTGGAAATTTGGTGGAACACCAAATGCAAGGGCTCTCATCTTTCCCTTAATTATCGTCGGTTTTGTGTATTCTGCATTAGGCGGCTCAATGTATGTTTCAAATCAAACCAGGTTGCCGGTTTTTCAGCAAAAGTTTAGTCAGAACCAATCTGAGTTTATTCAGTCCGAAAAAAAACGTGTAGAAGCCTTTCAATACATGTATACCATTTCAAAGGTGGTGGCAACAGTTTGTTTTTCGCTTACACTACTTATATTCTGGCTCTCAAAAAGCGCGTTATGGCAAGGCTGGAGTATTGGCCTTGCGTTATTTGCCATTTCAGGTTTGGTAGTTGATTATTTCTCCAAGGAAAGGGCTGAGATCTATTACAAAGTAATATTAGAGGTATTGAAATAGCAGGTAATAAGAACTATTTTTTAAATTTAGATAGATGAATACTGTTACACATATTGAAACTATTTCAGAGATGCATAAAATGCTTCCGGATGCTAAGGTAAAGCATCCCTTGGTTGCGGTTGTGGACTTCTCCAAATATGAAGAGCAATTCTATTCAGGAATGAAATTGACCTTAGGCTTTTATTCTGTAATGTTCAAGAATTTTTGCATCAACCAAATGAAATACGGGCAGCAATCCTATGACTTTCATGAGGGCAGTTTAATTTGTATTGCTCCACGGCAGGTCATAGCATTGGATGAGCCTTTGCAAAAAAAAGTGGATATTTCAGGATGGGGGGTATTCTTTCACCCGGATTTGATCAGGGGTACATCATTAGGCAAATCAATAAAGGATTATTCCTTTTTCTCTTATGAAACCAACGAAGCGCTTCATCTTTCAGAAAAAGAAAAGACCGTGTTGTTTGACATTGTGCAGAAGATAGATGCCGAATTATTTGAAAATATTGATAAGCACAGCCAAACATTAATTGTTTCCAATATTGAATTATTGCTTAATTACTGTACACGGTATTACGACCGTCAATTTATAACCAGAAAGCATGTAAATAAGGATATACTGTCAAAGGTAGAGAATGAGTTGCAGGAATATATACAATCACCCCTACTTAGCAAAAAAGGCTTGCCAACAGTAAAACTCCTGGCAGATAAGATGCATTTATCCGCTAACTATCTCAGTGATCTGCTTAAAAGAGAAACAGGAATGAATGCACAAGACCGCATTCACTATTATTTGATTGAAGAAGCAAAAAATCTTTTACTGAGCTCCAACAAATCCGTCAGTGAATTAGCTTACTCACTCGGTTTTGAATATCCGCAATATTTCTCCCGGCTGTTTAAACAGCGGGTAGGGCAGACACCGAATGAGTATCGTTCTTTGAATTGATCACCTATAATAAACCAATTAACTAATTCAGAACGGATAAATACCAACTTGAACCGTATTGGGCTCGAACAACTAAAGTTCGACTCTGAGTTAATCGTTTATTTATACTTCTTATCCTCCAAAATTGCCTTCAAGCAAATGCTCATCAACGCTTAAGTGCCTCTATCATACCTGCGGCATTCTTATTTTGAGGATCAGTTTCCAGCGCTTTTTTATAGTTTAGTAATGCCTGTTCCTTGTCGTTTTTGCTTTGAAACGCTTGCCCTATAAGTTCATAGGCATAAGATACGTCTCCCGGCCTCGCTGGCAACTCGGCAGCCAGGCGATAGATCCGGATGGCATCGTCATAGTGTGCACGGCGGCCTACATATTTTCCGGTACTAATGAGATCAGCTATTTCAAAGCTAAAATCATACTTGTCCTGGTGATGTGCTTTCAGTTCATGATAGTAAGCCAAACCGCTGTCGGCGCTGGCCAGCATCTTCTCCCTGATCTCCAGGTAAAAAGATTTCTTAGGCACGGTTACCGGTTTGTTTTGCAGAACATTCATCAGTGCGGTTTTAAGTGGGAGCACTTTCATCTGCTGGTTATTTGTCATCATCACAATGGTGATGCTATCGGGCAGCCAGCTGTAAATAGTAGCCTCATAGTTGCTGTTGGAGCCCTGATGCTGATGCCAGATGAGTTTGCCATTCTCAAAACCGGTTGAACCCAGACTGCTTTCTCCGCCCGGAAAATTAACTGCCAGTTCGGCTAAAGATTTCTCTGACAAAATCCTGTAATGCTCCAGCGCTTGTGTCCATTTGTACAAATCGTCTATAGGCAAACGCACCCAACCGCTCATCACCTGGCCGTAAGGTGTATTTTGTCCGTTGTTGTCAAAAGCCTGCGCCATCCCCGGTGAACCTACGGGGTAATCTACCACTGTATGGCTCATACCCGCCGGTTCAAAAATGTTTTTTGCCAGGAATTGGGCATAGCTATTTTTGCTAACCTTTTCAATAATGCGCATTTGCAGGTAAACATTGGCGTGATTGTAGATGTAGCCGGT
>NZ_DASVOB010000071.1:0-3766 GCF_036383575.1 Mucilaginibacter sp. | reverse complement strand
GATTGTGGTTTAATAACACGTGGCTGGGATGAAACTAAAAAGGCGTTAATTGAAATGGTTGAGGCTGCAAAAGCCATCCGAGAAAGTGTGATCAATAATGTAACTGCTTAATGATTTAACTGCAGTGTACCTGTTATGGGTACACTGCAGTTTTATATGCATCATATGACAAAGCATGAAAATAAACATTGCCCGAGGTGTATGGAACCTTTTGAATGCAAAGTGGGCAGCATCCTGTTATGCCAGTGCCAGGGTATCAGCTTCACTGACCAGGAACGCGATTATATCCGCTTGACATACCCTGATTGCCTATGCCGCAAATGCCTGATGGTGATGAAGCATGAGATCAGTACAACTGCAGTTCAGGGGAAAATGAAAACGATACTCGAAGCAATCAAAAAGGGTACTTAATAATACAAATTTTTGATTGTAATCAGACCTTTAGTCTTAAGCTTTATGACTTCTGCTTTTAGCTTCTATGCAATTTCTCCCGCTTCAAACAATTCATCCAAACGCCAGTGCGAATCATTTACCCCACGTTCCATGCCCGATTGCAGCATGCCATCACGATCGGCAACTGATTGAAAAACAGATTGTATAGTTACCTTGGTGCGATTACCGGGCAAAGCTTCAAACCTGGCAGTTTCGAGCGTAACATGGCCGCTTTCAGGTAATCCTTCAAACTCAAACGTTTGGATAATTCTTTCAGGTGTGGTTACATCATGTATCACACCATGAAAACCGTAGTCGTTGCCGGCAGGATCGGTATGAATATAGCGATAAGAGCCTCCGCTACGGCAGTCATATTTATCAATGCGCATTTTAAGTTCGCGCGGGCCGAGCCATCTAACAATAAGATCAGGGTCTGTAAAAGCTTTAAAAACAAGTTCGCGTGGTGCTTCAAATTCGCGGGTTATAAAAAGCTCCTGTTTACCTGGTTCGGCTTTAATGCCGGTTTGATTTTTTGTGGTGATCATAGTGTTTTTATTTAGGTGATTGGTTAATCGTTGTCATAAGCTTCCTGCAAAAGCTTAATGTCCATTTTGGTCATCTGCATCATGGCGCTCATGACCCTTTTGGCTTTTTCAGGATTCTCGTTGTTATAAAGTAATTCGCTCATTACTTCCGGAACAATTTGCCAGGTAACGCCGAATTTATCGTCCAGCCAGCCGCATTGATTGGTTTTGCCACCGTCGGCAGGTAGTGCTTCCCACAAGTAATCAATTTCCTCTTGAGTTTTGCAGTTGATATAAAAGGAAGTAGCAGGCGAAAAATTGAACATCGGCCCGCCATCTAAAGCTAAAAACTGCTGATCTTCTATCCGGAATGTCCCAACGATCATTTTACGACCATTGCCGGGATCGGTAAGGGAACTCAACTCGCTTTCTGAATTTTTAAATACCGAAGTGTAAAATTTCAATGCCTCTTCAAGGTTACCATTGAACCATAAAAAAGGGGTTACTTTTTGGGTTGCTTTAAATGTTGCCATTGGTTTTTGTTTTATTGGTTATAATTTGTTGCTTTTGATAACTCAAAGTTAGCAGCAACGGGAGGGGCCGATAGCGGGCAAAAACGACGAGATAAGGGGGCGTTAGCGACAAATTGATTTTTTATCCCCTTGGCATTTTGCTCATATCCATATAAAGCACATTCCAGCTATGGCCGTCGGGATCGGTAAACAGGCAGCCGTACATCCAGCCATCCATTTCCCGGGGCTTATGGTTGCTTTTGCCACCGGCTTCAATTGCTTTTTGAGCCAGTTCATCAACTTCTTCCTTGTTTTCGGCATCAATAGATAACAGTACCTCTACGCCTTGTGCTGTATCTGCAAGGCCACAATTTTCTACAAAACCTTTAAAGGTAGCTTCGTCAAAAAGCATTACCGTAACATCCTTTTCGCCAACCTGCATCGCTGCAGAATTTGGCCCATTACCAAATTGGGAGTTAAACCTAAAGCCGAGTTTGCTGAAAAACTCTTTTGACACATTTACATCTTTTACAGGCAGGTTGATCCAGAATTGCTTTGTCATAATTGTTGATTTTATTGGTTATCGTTGTTTTTTAATTCCTCAAGCAGGTTGTCAAGCGCATCAAATTTTTCTTCCCAAACTTTGCGGTAACGCTCCACCCATTGCGCAACCTCGTTGAGTTGCTTCAACCTGGGTTCGCAATACCTTTCACGGCCCTGCTTCTTGATGGCTATGAGGCCGCACTCGGTTAAAATTTTTATATGTTGTGATATGGCGGGGCGGCTTACATCAAAATTATCCGCTATAGCATTCAGGTTCATCGGTTTAAACGCTATCAGGTTAATGATATCTCTGCGGGTAGGGTCGGCAATAGCTTGGAAAACATCTCTTCTCATCTAATTAACATGATATGTAAGTGATTGCTTACAAATTTACATGTAAGCAATCACTTACGCAAATTTTTCTTAATATTTTATTTAGATAGCAAAGCGGGGAGAGGTGGATGAGCTGGATACACTAACTACTTCTCAAAAAAATCAGCATCTTTGTGGCCGATAATAGACCCTAACAATATGCTGTTTGAACAAATAAGTCAAAAACCGTTCTTTATTCTTGGTCCGTGTGTAATGGAAAACCAGGAGTTATTATATACCGTTGCCGAAAAAGTAGCCGAGGCCGGGCAGAAATACAATGTCCCGGTGATCTTTAAATCGTCATTTGATAAAGCCAATCGTACGTCAATCCACTCGTATCGTGGTCCCGGTTTGGAAAAAGGCATGGAAATGCTTTTAAAAGTTAAAGAACGTTTTGGCTTGCCTGTTACTACAGATATTCATGAACCATTTCAGGCTGCCATAGTAGCCGAAGTTGCAGATATATTGCAGATTCCGGCGTTTTTATGCCGCCAAACAGATCTGTTGGTTGCGGCTGCACAGACCGGTAAAATTGTTAATGTAAAAAAAGCCCAGTTCCTTTCGGGGCATGATATGTTTTATCCCGCTCAAAAAGTTATTGAGGCCGGCAATAACCAGGTGATATTAACCGAGCGTGGCAATATGTATGGCTATAATAATTTAGCTGTCGATTTTAGGAATATTTATGATATGAAGGCTTTCGGTTACCCGGTTTGCATGGATTGTACGCATTCGGTTCAACGCCCTGGCGGAGCCGGCGGCAAAACAGGCGGCGACCGTACTTTTGTGCCCATGATGGCCCTTGCTGCTAAAGCTTTTGGAGCTGATGGCTACTTTTTAGAAACGCATCCCGATCCTGACAATGCCTTGAGCGATGGCCCTAACATGGTTAAGCTGCATGAACTGGATAAAGTTTTAGCGCCGTTGGTTGGGTAAGTTTTATACGAGTGTCGGGATCTATGAAAGATATAGCAAAAAGAGTTTTTGATATTGAGATAGAATCGCTGCAACATGTGGCCGGTTTAATTGACGACGAATTTCCAAGAGTGGTTGATGTCATCCTTAAATCAACAGGTAAACTGGT
Organism: Mucilaginibacter sp.; assembly: GCF_036383575.1. Classification (GTDB taxonomy): domain Bacteria; phylum Bacteroidota; class Bacteroidia; order Sphingobacteriales; family Sphingobacteriaceae; genus Mucilaginibacter. The sequence continues at coordinate 299 of NZ_DASVOB010000071.1, read as the reverse complement.
TGTTATTGGCATTGGCAAATCCGGGCTTATCGGCAAAAAGATCGCAGCTACGCTGTCCAGTACAGGCACGCCAAGTTTCTTTTTACACCCGGGCGAGGCTTTTCACGGCGATTTAGGCATGGTAAGTTCTACTGACGTTGTTTTGCTGATTTCCTATTCGGGCGAAACTGATGAAGTGCTGAAGCTTATACCATATTTAAAGTGGAATAAGAATGTTATGATTGCCATAACCGGTAATCCGGCATCAACCGTTGCCAAAAACTGTAGCTATCATCTTAATATAAAAATTGAACGAGAAG
>NZ_DASVOB010000070.1:0-6591 GCF_036383575.1 Mucilaginibacter sp. | reverse complement strand
GCTATTTTAGGATCGTTTTTTGTTTTAAAACTCAAATTCTTTTGACCGCGCTGATTAGTATTATTTCATTATTTTCCATGGGCCTTTATGTGCTGTTGCTCATCTATCTCCGGATAGGCTGGGCAAAGGTCACCACCCCTCTGGTTATTGCCCAAACATTTAGCACCAAAGTTACTGTGCTTATTGCGGCCCGTAACGAGGAAGAAAAGATTCACCTTACCATTGAAGATATTTTAGCTCAGGATTACCCCAAACACCTGGTGGAGATCATTATTGTTGATGATCATTCAACGGATAATACTGCTGCTATTATCAGCAGCTATGCGGCCCGGGGTGTTAAATTACTTCAGCTCAAACTGGGTGAAACACTAAACTCCTATAAAAAGAAGGCAATTGCCGAGGCTATCAAGCTTTCAACGGGCGATTTAATGGTGGCAACAGATGCCGACTGCCGCATGGGCAATCAATGGCTGCGTACTATTGTTGGTTTCTTTGAACAAAATAACCTGGTGATGATCTCGTCGCCGGTAACATATTTCCAGGAACAATCGGTATTTGAGCGGATGCAAACGCTCGATTTTTCGTCGCTTATTGGTATGGGTGGTTCATTTTTAGGGCATGGTTTTGCCGCCACCTGTAACGGGGCAAACTTCGCTTATCGTAAAGATGTATTTTACGAGGTTGGCGGTTTTGCCGGCATAGATGAGCTGGCTTCGGGCGACGATGAATTTTTATTGCATAAGGTTGGAGAGCGTTATCCCGGAAGGATAGGCTTCTTGAAACGGCGTGAGGCAATTGTATATACCCATGCAAAGCCCAATTTGAAGGAATTTATGCAGCAAAGACGCCGCTGGGCATCAAAATCAACCAAGTACAAAAACAAAAAGATGGTGGCCTTTGCGCTCAGTATCTGGCTGTGCAATTTTATGCTGCTGCTCACAGCGGTACTGGGGCTTTTCGATATCTATTTCCTGAAATTGTTTTTGCTTACCATCGGCATTAAATATGCGATAGACCTGTTATACATGACACCGATCATGAATTTCTTAAAACGGCGCGAACTGCTATTGTACGTGAGTTTTGTTCTGCCGCTTAATGTCCTTTATTTCGTTCTCATCGGCTTTTTAGGAAAAAACAAAAAGTACGCCTGGAAGGGCAGAATGGTTAAGTAAGCTATAATTAAGCTAAAAGCCGAAGGCTGAAAGCATAAAGCTACCAAACGTAGGTATATGAAATCTGCTCCGGACTTGTAAAAGGTTATGTGCTTTGAGCCTTAAGCTTTCTGCTTTTAGCTCCGGATATAGCTTTTGGCTTTCAGCGTTCTGCTTTGAGCTCCAAAACAGCTTTCAGCATTCATAATACTTCTGTAAAGAAAGCAGCCGTTATTGTTAATTGCGCCTATTTAAGCGATATTTAGCCAATACACATGAACTGTTAACACATTGGCCGAAATTACACCAGCAAAACGCACCTGGCGTGTTTTTAAGCGTAATAAAATTGCTGTAGCCGGGCTGGCATTTATCCTGCTTACCTTGCTTGTGGCAATACTGGGCTATCTCATCATGCCCGATGATACTCCCCTGGCCAATAATATGATCATACAGCTCAGCATAAAAAAGCCGGGATCAACCTATATGATGCTAAAGCTCAGGAAAACAGAACCTGTTGATACCGTAAATGTATTTGCCAGGATGCTGTATGGCCAGCCATCGTTTTATAAAGAGATCCCTATAACCGGCTATCATTTTGTTAAAGACTCCATTTATGTTAACGGGTATATCGGCGATGAAGATAAGCCCGAAAAAAAAGCATTCAATATTTTTGAAGTAGTAACCGGGCAAAAGCCCATTTATAAAAACGGGAAGGTTACTCTTAACGATAACGGGCAAGCGACTGTAGCGGCAGCTACCGCGGCTGTGTATAAGAGTTTTGAAAACAGGATCCGGGAAGAGAATATCGGGTTTAAAACTTTTTGGCTTGGTACCGATGGTTATGGCCGGGATATGCTGAGCCGCCTGCTGCTGGGTACCCGCATCTCGCTTGCCGTAGGCCTGATGTCGGTTATTATCAGTATGCTGCTTGGTGTAACCGTGGGTGCAATAGCCGGTTATTTTGGCGGTTGGGTAGATGCATCCTTAAGCTGGCTCATGAATATTTTATGGGCGCTGCCTGCATTGTTACTGGTAATAGCGATATCATTTGCATTGGGAAAAGGGTTGTGGCAAATATTTATAGCCGTTGGCCTGTCCATGTGGGTTGAAGTGGCGCGCCTGGTACGCGGCCAGGTAATGGGCCTTAAACAAGTGGAATATATTGAGGCAGCAAGGGCTTTGGGTTTTAGTAACAAACGTATTATAGCTAAACATATTTTACCCAATATAACCGGCCCGATACTGGTATTGGCATCGTCAAATTTTGCATCGGCTATACTTTTAGAGGCCGGGCTTAGTTTTTTAGGATTTGGCGCACAGCCTCCTACGCCAACCTGGGGTGGTATGATCACAGAACATTATGGTTATATTGTTATGGATTCGGCGTTTTTAGCTGTGATTCCGGGCGTGGCTATCATGCTGCTGGTGTATGCTTTTAACCTGGTTACCGTTGGTCTGCGCGATGCCTTTGATATAAAATCACAAAGTACTCGTATTTAAAAATTATTTCTTCTATTTTAGTCAGCGGACTTATATCAATATGCTGAATATAGACGACGGTTCCGGCGAAGACGAATTGATCAGGCTTTTGCTCAAACGGCAGTCGGAATTAAATTCTTTATTGGAAATTACGCGGGCGATAAATAAAAACACCGCTACTCCTATCCTCATTCAAATGCTGGAAGTTATTCTGCAAAATTATTTGCAGGTAGGCAAACTGCGTTTTTTGATTGAGAAGGATACTAAATTTGCCTGTATAGCCAAATACGGCGGTGATATTGAATCGTCGGTAGTGCTGGCCCGTGCCTGCAAAAAACTGAGTAAAGTTAAAGCCCCTACAGCCATAGCCGGGCACCGCGACCCCGTCCTCAAAAAATACAATTATTTTATCCCGGTATATCACAAAAGCAAAGCCCTCGCCTATGCGCTCATAGGTGATTTTAACACCTCGGGCGAGATGCTTAACAATGATCTCAATTTCATCCAAACGCTGATGAACGTGATCATTGTGGCACTGGAGAATAAAAAGCTTTTCCGCGAAAGGCTGCAATCCGAACGTTTTCAGCGTGAAATGGAGCTTGCAGTAGAAGTGCAGAATATGCTGATCCCCATGCGGGAGCATAAAGATGATAGTGTGGAGATCGGGGCAAAATATCTTCCGCATCAAAACATTGGCGGCGATTATTTTGATTTTATCCGCCTAAATGAGCACGAGTTTTTATGGTGCATTGCCGATGTTTCGGGTAAGGGAATTTCTGCAGCATTGCTGATGGCCAACTTTCAAGCCAGCCTACATGCCTGGGCAGCGGTTGATGGCGATTTGACCAATATTGTTGACAGATTAAATAAAATTGTGCTCAGTAATACCAAGGGCGAGCGGTTTATTACCTTGTTTCTTGCGCGTTATAATCAAAAAAAGCGGCGGCTTAACTACATTAATGCGGGGCACAACCCAACCATCCTTTATTCGGAAGGTGGAGCTATTCCCCTTAAGTTGGGCACTACCATGATCGGTGTTTTTGAAGATCTCCCTTTTTTAAACGAAGGGGAAGTTGATGTTGAACCCGGCAGCCTGATCTTTAACTATACTGATGGGCTCATGGATTTTGAGTCGCCAAGCTCCAAAATATGGAACGAGGATAAATTACTTGATTTTGTGCTGGCGCATGGTGAGCTCTCGCCCGATAACTTTAATCAGGCTTTGATGGATTACCTGAATAATGTGCATAAAAGCAAGCCAATTGATGATATTACGCTGCTTACGCTGAAGATTTTTTAATTTTAGATGTAGAGACGCATCACATGCGTCTGCCGGGTGCAATTACGATAGGGTGCGCTATAAGAGCTTGTCCTAAGGGAGACGCATGTGATGCGTCTCTACCCAAAAGGGCTGAAAATTATTTTAATCGCCTTTAAAGATTCGTAAATCTCATTGTTGAAAAACTCATCATACTAATAACTTTACTAACGCGTTTACAACACTTATTATATTTGCCGGATGCTATCAGCCAGGTACCAGTACGAATTTTTAGAAGCAGGATGCGACGAAGCAGGGCGCGGGTGTCTTGCCGGGCCTGTTTTTGCCGCAGCTGTTATTTTACCTCCCGACTTTAACCATCACCTGCTGAACGACTCCAAGCAGCTTACCGAAGAGGTAAGGTACCAGCTTCGTGCCGAGATAGAAGAGAAAGCGGTAGCTTACGCAGTAGCCTCTGTCGATAATTTGGAGATAGATGAGATCAATATTCTCAACGCATCATTCCTCGCAATGCACCGGGCCATTGAAAAATTACATCTTGAGCCCCAGTTTTTGATCATTGATGGTAACCGCTTTAAAAAGTACCGGAATATTCCTCATGAATGTATCATTAAGGGTGATGGAAAATATTTCAGCATTGCGGCCGCATCTATATTAGCTAAAACTTATCGCGACGATTATATGATGCAAATAGCAGCCGAACACCCGGAGTATGACTGGCATAGCAATAAAGGTTATCCAACTATTAAACATCGCAAAACGGTAATGAAGATCGGTTTTACGCCATATCACCGCCGCACCTTTAGGGTAAGCGATCCGCAGTTAAGTATTTTTTAATGAAGTTTTGAATACCACGTTCAGGATGGTATTTTTGTTAAAAACCCATTCCACCGTTTGAAGATCCTAATTTTAACACATCGTGTACCATTTCCGCAAAATGGCGGTTACGCCATTGTGGTTTGCAATACCATTAAAGGGTTGATTGCACTTGGGCACGAAGTTGCGCTGGTGGCTTTGAATGGCAAAAAGTATCATGGCAGCGTACAAACTACCGAAGACGAACTGCTGCAGAAAATTCAGTACACATCCTACGATATCAACATCAATGTATCCGTACTGGACGCGATAACCAATCTGTTCAACAAAAAAGCAAATGATGTTGATCGCTATTACGATGCCGAATTTGAAAAGCTCCTGCTGCGCGAATTGCGCCAAACTACCTATGATGTTATTCAGTTTGAAGGCCTGTTTGTAACGCCTTATCACGCTGCTATCCGTAAGCATACAAAAGCGAGATTGATTTACCGGTCGCACAATATTGAACACCAGGTATGGATGAGGCTGGCGCAGCAAAAAAGCGATCTGTTTAAGAAATGGTACCTGCATTTGCTGGCCCGTAGGGTGAAGGATTACGAATTGCAGCAACTTAATAAATTTGATGCCATAGCGGTATTTACCAACGAGGATAAAAAAACGCTGTTATCATACGGTGTTACCATTCCGGTTGATATTTTCCCGGTAGGGATCTCCCTGCCCGATTATAAGCCCGACTATAATAAAACAGAGTTCCCAAGCTTGTTTTTCCTTGGTTCTTTGGATTGGATGCCCAATCGTGAGGGTATTGAATGGTTTATAGAGAGTTTTTATAAAGACCTTACCGAGGGCGACCTGCGCGTGAAGTTTTATGTTGCCGGTCATAATATCCCCGATAGCTTTGATGATTATGAGGCGATGGGAAAGATCTTTATACAGGGCGAGGTTGACGATGCTTTTGAATTTGTGAACAGTAAGGCTATTATGGTGGTGCCCTTGCTTTCAAGCGGAGGGATGCGGGTTAAGATAGTGGAAGGTATGGCCATGGAAAAATGTATCATCTCCACCTCATTAGGGGCCGAAGGAATAAACTTTACCAATGGCACCAATATTCTTATCGCCAATAACAGGCAGGAGTTTTATGATGCCATAGCGCGTTGCATTACCGACGAGGAGTTTTGCCGAAACATTGGCCTCAACGCCCGCCGATTAATTGAAGAGCAGCACGATGTGCATGTAGTAGCGCCCAGGCTGGTTAATTTTTATCAGAGCGTTGAACCTTGATTTGCATGATTTAAGGATTTCTTGAGTTTAGCAAATGCTGTGATGCTTCGAGGTCAGCAATGCCGTTGTTGTTGGTGACAACACCAACAACGGCGTAAATGACATATCTTCTCTATCCTTTCTGCAAACTGCCAACTGAAAACTGCCACTGCCAACTACTACTGCTGCTGCTGTTGCTGCTGAATGATCTCCATATAACGCTGATAGCTGTTTTTAGGAAATTCAGTTACTACATGCATGGGCGGCGTTTCGTAGGTTTTATCTTCAAAAACAATAGCATCGGCATCATCAACAATTACGGATACTTCCAGTTTGTGGCCGTATGCGCCTTTATAAACACCTTTAACCGGCGAACAATCTGAAAAATTGCGACCCACGGCCAGGCGTACATGGGTTTCGTTGGCTATGCAGTTGTTTGTTGGGTCGATACCAAGCCAGCCGTAGTCGGGTACGTATACTTCGGCCCAGGCGTGGGTTGCCCCTTCACCGCGCATAGCGCTGCTGTGGGTGCAGATGTAGCCGCTTACATAGCGTGATGGTATTTTAAGCTGGCGGAGCATCACCATTAAAATATGGGCGAAATCC
>NZ_DASVOB010000069.1:0-14273 GCF_036383575.1 Mucilaginibacter sp. | reverse complement strand
CAGGTGGCGCTAAAACCGATTATAACGAACGATATAATGACATAAAGTATTACACTCACTTTGCTGCGGTTCATCATCCAGTTAGTGATTTTCAAACAGCCTGATTTGAAATGCTCAAATCGGCTATTCTTTTCTTTCTCTAAATCAGCAGCCGTTTTGGGTTCCGGTACTTTTAAAATCCAGTTAGATAATACCGGCACCAAGGTTTGCGACAATAAAAATGCAGCGATCATAGAAAAGCCCACAGCCATTGATAAGGGTAAAAACATACCTTGTGGAACGCCTGTCATAAAAAAAGCCGGCACAAACACAGCCAGGATACACAATACGATCAGCAGTTTTGGTAAAGCAATTTCCTCGCAGGCATCAGCAATAGCGCGGGCTTTGGCTTTACCCATTTCCATATGCCGGTGGATATTTTCAATGGTAACTGTAGATTCATCAACCAAAATACCAATAGCAAGGGCCAGTCCGCTAAGGGTCATGATATTTAGTGTTTGTCCAAAAAGTTTTAGGGCCAGCGTGCCGATAATAACCGATAGCGGAATATTAACAACAACTATAAAAGCGCTTCTCTTATCACCCAAAAAAATCAGCACCATTAATCCCGCCAGTATAGCTCCGGTAACGCCTTCACTGATCAGGCTCTTCACCGCATTAATTACATAAACGGATTCGTCGAACTCAAACTTCAGGCTTACATCCGGCGGCAACAGGCTTTGCATAGCTGGTATCGCTTTCTTCAAATCCTGAACCACAGACCACGTTGATGCACTGGAACTTTTAATTACCGGGATATAAATAGAACGCTTTCCGTTGATATAAGCGAAGCCGCTGGTAATATCGGCGCCGTCCAAAATGGTAGCTACATCTTTTAAATACAGCGTTGCGCCGTTTTGATATTGTAGGGGAATATTCTCAAAGTCTTTTACATGCTGCAGCACCGAATTTGAGGGCGTTAAATATGATGTATTAGCTATGTTAATTGTACCTGCCGGCGAAATATGGTTATTGTCTTTTACTGCGGCCGTGATCTGGTCGGGCGTCAAATTGTGACTGCGCATCAGATCAGGGTTTACCTGGATAACAACAGTACGTGCATTACCCCCAATCGGCGGAGGCGAGGTTAAACCAGGAATTTTTGAAAAGTTTGGCCGCACATAGGTGCTGGCCAGATCCTGGAGCTCATTATTGGTGCGTTTCGGGCTGCTGATCGTTAACTGCCCTACTGGTAAGGTAGAGGCATCAAACCGGATAATAATAGGTGGTGGCGTACCCGGCGGCATCTCTGCAAACGCCCGGTTGGTGAGCGAGGTTACTTCGGCCGCGGCCTGGGCCATATTTGTGCCGTCGTAAAAACTTAGTTTTAGAAGGCTCAGGCCCTGGATATTATTTGTTTCTACCGATTTGATACCGCTTACATAGAGGTAAAGGTTTTGGTAATTGGTGGATACAAAACCTTCCATTTGCTGCGGCGACATCCCGCCGTAAGGCTGTGAAACATAAATGGTAGGTAAATTAAGATTGGGGAAAATATCAATGTTAATATTCTTTGCAGCGATGATACCTGCCAGAACAATGCCTATCACCACTACCATAACGGTTATAGGTTTTCTTAAAGAACTTGAAATGAGGTTCATGACTTTATTTGATCTGGTTTAAGAAAAGGGTTAAATCGCCCGTTGAAGCCGCTATATAAAGCAGGGATTGCCATACCGAATTACTTGCCAGGTCTTGATCTGTTTCGGCCCGGTTAAGGTTATACAGTGTTTGAGTTACATCAACAATGTTGGCGAGCCCGTTTGTATAAAGCATCTTTTTTTGTTGATAAGCATCGTTGGCAGCTTTTAGCTGGATGGGCGTTTCTTTATATTTTTGCAGGGTATTTACCAGCTGTTTGTTTGCTTCCTCAAGCTGATTAGTCAGGTTGGTTTCCTGGTAATGGTACTCATTGGTTAACCCTTCCGAATAATACCGCTGGCTCTTCAGCCGGGAGCTAACCCGGCTCATATCAGTAATATTCCATGTAATGCCTATACCAACAAGGTAATTGCCCCTTACCGGATCAATACCATTGAGATAGTTGCCGCTGAAATCAGACAGGTTGCCTGCGCTGTAACCTGTACCAAATCCCGATCCCCTTTCCTGGAAGGCTCCAAACAACGTAACCTTGGGCAGCCTCGTTTTTGAAAGATATGCTGCGGTAAGGTCGCTGCTCATTACCCGTTTGCTGTAATAATCAAGTAAAGGGTGGGCGCTGATATCATAAACTGGTCCGGCAGGCAGCTGAGCTGGAATTGCGGAAACGAAACTGCTGTCTAAAGTAAATTCCTGATGGGTAACGCCCATTTGCATGGCCAACTCCCTGGCCTTTGCCTGCTCAAATGTAATTGCATCAGTTACAGCTATGCGGGCTTTTGCCAATTCTGCATTAGCTATTGAGCTGTCCACACCGGCATTAAGGCCATTTTGGGTTCGCGCCAAAATCACATCTCTCAACTGCGATACCCGCCACAAATTCACATTCATAGAATAGTGCAGCCGCTGGGCAGCAAGCAGGTTAAGATATGCTCCTGCTACTTTGGTTTGCAGCTCAAATGTGGTTTGTTTGAGGTCTGCGGCATCCACGTTGTATGTGCCGCGGGCATCAGCAACATGTGCCTTTTGAAGGCCAAATGAAAAGAGGTTCCAGTTAATGTTCGATGAGTAAAAAGCGGCAAAAGCGGCGTTCCAGTTTTGTGAGCCCGAAACCGGACCCGATGTAATGGCTATGTTGCCGGGTATACCGGAAGCAAGCCCGTTTAACCCATTAATTGTACCATAAGCCTGTTGTGCGGAAAAGGTCACATCAGGCAGGCCATCCCTTTTAGCAGATGTTATCCCTTGTGAAGATGCATTGGCATAGTTTGCTTTAGCTTTGATAAGTTGCTGCCCTGCCAGTGCGGTTTGCAATGCTGCGGGCAGCGTTAATACCGGGTCACTACCCTGAGCGCAGGCAATGGGTAGCCCAACTGCAAATAAAATGCAGGTCATGAGCAGTTTGTTAAACGCTTTCATGAAAAAATTATTAAAATGTGATCAATAGGCTTTATAAGCCGTGAATAAGTTTTCAGACTAATTGCGCTCGTTACCCGGCAATAAGCGGGTAAAGGCCAATAGGAAGGATGAGAAATTATTGAATGGGAGGCCCCCTTAAGGGCAGGAGTCTGACGTGCTCGGCCAGATCAAGCTTTTCCTGAAACGGAATATTCCGGCTTACGGCTATGATAAATGGCAGAAACCGGAAGTTTATAGAAGGAACATATGGGATATCGAGCGCATCGAAATGCTGCGTATAGCATTGCAACTTACAGTGAACGATGCCAGCCCGGATCTGTACGCCATGCGCACCTTTGAAAGAAGAAAATTCCGTTTTCCCCTTTTGAAAGAACCCGGCATACCGTACCAGTACCCTCCCCTGCAGACCAATAAAGATGGCTGTAATGAGAAGGAGCTTAAGACTGGTGTTCAGTAACTTTTTCATTTGAATCGCAAATTTCTGATCTAAAATTGTACTCTTTCTGAATTTATAGCTCAAGGATTTCTTCCTGGATGTTTTTCTCTTAAAATTTGATGAAACTAAAATAAGATGTACCGAAGGGCTTTCGAGCGGAGATTCGTTGAACGGGCAAATACTATCGTTAAATGCCTGTTTTTCAAAAAGCATCCGGCTCGGCCATCGCATGCAAAAGTATTTATGGCTCGTACAATGCTCGAAAACAACAAAAGTTTGAGGCATATCATACTAAATAAACCATAAGCACAACACAACTGTTTTTTTATCCGATGTTTCCTTTATTTCATCGCCTGTTTTTCCCTGTCTGTCGTTTTTGCTGAATGTAATTGAAGTATTTCCTTATTTCGGGTTGATTAAATATCAAGATAAGATTTATTTAAATATGAAATATTGCATAAGAACCCAGGCCGGTTTCACATAATCTTTTATGAATAATATAAATAGGAATACCTTTCTTAAAGCTATAGATCAGGTTATTACTCCCGTTATCATTGATGACGAAAGGGTGGATATTAGCAGACTTTACTTTAACAGCGCTTTTTATAACGAGGTTGGGTATGATATAGATGACATTCCCAATCATGCAACATGGTGGCGAACAGTATATCCTGATCCGGTTTACCGGGAGGAAATACAGACTGCCTGGAACAATAAAAAAACAACAGCAAAAGCAAACGGCAATCATCATTTTAGCTTGGCAGCAAGGATATATTGCGCCGACGATTCATATAAATGGTACGAGTTTCATAGTGTTGCTGTAGGGTCATTAAAAATGATCACGTTGCTTAATATCAGCAGGATAAAAGAGAAAAATGAGAAGCTGGTTAATGTAATACAGCAAAAAACGCTGCTGCTTTCTGTACTCACACATGAGGTACGATCTCCATTAAGTAACCTTAAAGCAATCCTGGATGGTTACCAAATGAACTATTTAAACAAAGGCAGGATCTGCGAAATAGCTTCGGCATTAACTGATCAGTTGAGTTACCTGCTAAACATGGTAGCTCCTACCCGGTTGCGCATGGAGAGCCAAAGGGAGGTATTTACATTTAAACCTGAAGAAATTAAACTGAGAGATTTTTTAAACAATTGCAGGCACATATTTAACAGGGTACTAAACGATCAGCAAATCAATCTGATCTTTGAAATTCCGGGGCCCGCCATCATCTATTACGACCCGTTTGTGCTTGATATAATTTTTAGAAATGTAATTGATAACGCTATAACACACACACCTAAAAACGGTGTAATTAAGATTTCATCCAGATATCGTGAAAAGTATTCCAGTTTGATCATAACTAATCCAGGAAACGGAATGACCGCAGAACAAATTGATACCATGGAACACCAAAATGATCAACAAAACGCCGGCCGGGATATTGCTGGCGGTTTCGGCCTTGGGCTTATTAGTGCAAAAGAGATCTTAGAACGGCATAGAGGCGGATTGAGGATATCAAGCTCACCTACAACCGGCACCTCTTGCGAGATAATGATATACAATTAATTGAACTGTTTGGTAATTGTGCTGAACGACATTAAGCAAAAAGAAAAACCAGGACTAAAATTCGCCGGATAACTGAAAGCCTCAATGATCATATGGTCGATGGCGGGTAATGGGGCCATTCCCCAAAGTTTCACAATTAGTCTTTTTGCATTTGATACACAGCCTGAAAAGGCATTATTTGAATTTATGAGTTACAATGATAAGCCCTTTATGCACTGCAGAAGGTGTTCACAACCCTTCCATTATAAAATGCCACGAAATTGGTTTGGGCGCAATCTGTTATTTTTCCTTCCAATCAAGAGATATTTCTGCGCGAAATGTCTCAAACCCCGTTACCGTATTTTAACGTCGGCGCAAGAGCGAAATTTCAAAGTATAGCTTTATTACTGTTTGCTTTTGCAACAATAAAATATTTACTTAAACCTTCTATCCTTGGAAAAGATCACAACCGCAGACAGTTTCTTTAAAATTGCGAATATTATGATTACACCTGTTATAATCATTAATAATTCGGCACTGGAGAATCAAAATTTATACTGCAACCGTGCCTTCGTTGCCGGGATAGGCTACACAAACGATGAGCTTCGCGATCTGCAAGATTGGTTTCAGAAAGCATATCCAGATCCAGACTATCAAAATGAGATCATGAATTGCCGCGATAAAAGACGGAACATCGCAGCAAAGTATGGCCGATCATTCTTTCACCTGGAGACTAAAGTTTGTTGCGCAGACGGATCTTATAACTGGTATGATATCTATGAAACTCAAATAGATAATTTAACTGTATTCACTTTTTTAAATATCGACGAACTGGAAAGACAAAATAATCAGCTGAGCAAAACTGTTCAGCAAAAAAACTTACTGCTTTCGATGGTAAAATATGATATACGGGATCCGCTGTCCCACATAAAAATATTGTTGGATAACTTATCCAATCAACACACCGATATAGAAAGAGAACAATTTGAAAGAATAATTTATGACCTGGGGCGTCATGTTGATTATGCCACAAACCTGCTTAATACAGCGCTGCATCGCACTGAAATTGAAAGGGGTACTTTTGCCTTTCAACCAGAGTTGATTGATCTTGAACCTTTTTTAACCACGCATTACCAGAATTTAAAACCTCGCCTCGCTCAAAAAAATATCCGGTTGTATTTTAAACCGGATTTTCCTAAAATTATATTTTACGATCGTTTTATATTAGAGACAGCATTTGTAAACATTATAAACTACATTATTGGGGCAGGAAAGCATGACAGTGACATAGCTATTTCTGGCGTTGAAGGAAATTATTTTTCAAGCTTGATCATCACAGACGAACGATTGCCGACTATTGAAAAAAGGAAACTGCAAACTTATAGTAACACAAACCCTTTCCCTGCCGGGTATGAAGGTCTGATCAATTCCGAAAAAATGATTGCAGAACATAGCGGCAAATTATTAACTCACAAAAAACGCTATGGCGGCATCGCCTGGGAAATTAGAATAAATAAATACCATGTTTTATAAAAATGAATTGACTTCCAGTAATATTAAAAGCATTTCGCGGAAAATATTGCTTGCATTTATAGCACTGATTATAACCCTTGCCATTGTAGCCCTGTTTGTAAATAGCTCTGTTTCTAACAAGTTAAACGCATTATCCAGGCTAACCCTGAACCTTGAATATGATCAGGCCAAATCGCAAAGGGCGTTACTATTGCTTCACGAAGCCGAGGATGATTTTCAGGCTTCGCTTTTAACATCCGATGGTTTAAAAAACGATGCGTACAAGGTCAAGCTTGCACAATCATTCACCCTTATTGATAGCCTGCTTAAAGACAATATAGATACAGCAAAACTGACAGAGCAGCAACGGGCAAAAGTTAAAAACTTATATGTAAGGAAATTAAAGCTTTCGGCTAATTTGTATGTATTGAAGCATAGTTTTGATTCTCTTTTAACCGCCTCATCAGGTGTAAATCCTGTTAATGATGATAAGGTGTACACCACCACATCCAGAAGAAAAGGCAAGAAACTTAGAACCAGTGATACAATAAAAACTGACGGACAGGTAAATAAAAAGGGCTTTTTCGGAAGGATAAAGGATGCTATTGCCAATAAAAACTCCAACGCCGGAGTTGCTAATGTAACGGTAATAAACTCCAACAGAACCAACAAAATAATAGACTCGGTAAACAGGCGGATATCCAGTCGTGAAAAGGATATCTACAGTAAAAAGCTGCAGCAATTACAGCAACGTAACTCTAAGTTATTTACCACCCAAAAGCAAATGATCGTGCTTAACATGCACATTAATAGCGAACTGGAAAGAATCATCACCGAAATAAATAATATCAACACAAGCCTGGTTAACGAACTTAAAGAAAACGCACTTAAGAGTTATCGCGAAACCACTTCATTGTTCAATAAGTTTTATCTCGCATCACTCTTCTTTGTGCTGGTATTTGCTGCGCTGCTCATTATGTTTATTATTAACCTCAACCGTGCAGAAACTTATTTACTTCATGAGAATGAACGGTCTGTTGGTATGGCTCAACAAAAGATGAACCTTTTATTGCATATGAGCCATGAAGTACGTAACCCTCTTACCGCCATAAATGGCTTTTTATATATTTTCAGTCGCTCAAATCTCTCAACAAAGCAAATAGAGATGCTTAATTCCATCAGGCTTTCGTCGGATATGTTGTTACACACCCTGAATGACACACTTGATGCCGCCAAAATGGAAACGAGCGAATTTAAGATCATTGCTGAACCCTTCAATCCCCAACTTGTACTCAATCAATTAGTTGAAAGTATGGAGTTCAGCGCCACTAAAAAGAACCTGAGTTTAGATTATAACTTTGAAGGCGATAAAGCGGCTATGGTACTCGGTGATAGCTTCAGGCTTAAGCAAATCATGATCAATTTATTAAGTAACGCCATAAAATACACCCAGGTTGGAGGAGTCAGCATCACTACAAATCTCACGGAGATAAACGGCGCCAGCAGGCTGCAGATAAGCATTAAGGATTCCGGCCCCGGCATTAGTATACAGCAGCAAGGGCGGCTTTTTTCTAAATATTATCAGACAAACTCGGCTAAAGGACAAACCGGTACCGGCCTGGGGCTTTATATCTGTAAACAACTTGTACAATTGCAGGGAGGAGAGATAAGCGTGGAAAGCAAGGAAAATGCCGGAAGCACTTTTAGTTTCTTTATACCATACAAAAAGATTGTAGCTGAAATGGCGGAAGAAGCTACCGATAATTCAACATCGAAATTAAATGGGTTGAATATATTGGCTGTTGATCATAATGAGCTCAGCTTAACTTTTCTTAAAATGCTTACAAGCAAGTGGAATATTAATTTCTACCAGGCATTGGACGGGAAAGCTGCTTTAAAAATACTGGCCGAACAAACGATAAATGTGGTGTTGGTTGATTTGGCGGCATCCGAGGTAGAAGCGGTGAAATTTGTTATCAGTTTAAAGGAGTCAAAAGCACTGCTAAAGAAACCACCGGTTATTGCCATCTGCTCAGATGAATTAACCTCCGCATATGAACAAAAGTTGAAACAAAATTTCACAAGCGCTATTGAGAAACCTTTTACAGAGGCCGAGCTCCTCAGAAAAGTTATTTCGGCAATTGAAATAAACGAATAATATTTCAGGCTTTAGAAGCTGAAATAGTCATTGTGTAGAAAGCTTATTTTTGATTTCCTTTCAATATATAGCTATATTTGACATTACCAACACCATCGCAAATTGACAGGAAATTTTTGCCGTTTAATTGCCTGATAGTGCCTTTCGTCAAAGGCATGTTTATATGCTTCTGACGAAAGATTGGAGTTTATTTTGCCGACCCATTATTGTTTAAAAATTTATCGATGTCAATAAATTGTATCATTGTAGACGACGACGAATTTGCAATTACTCATTTAAGAGTATTGATAAGCCAGATTCCATTTTTAAATTTACTCACCTACTACCAGTCAGCAGCGCAAGCGCTTTCAGCAATGGAAACGCAGGATATCCAGCTTATATTTATGGATATCGACATGCCCGAAATGAGCGGGATGGAATTTGCAAGGATGCTGCAAGCTACCCACGGTGCCAATGCACCGCGTATCATTTTCATCAGCGGCTATGAAAGGTTCGCATTAGAAGGGTATAAAGTAAATGCACTTGATTACTTGCTTAAGCCTGTTGTATATGAAGAGTTTTTAAAATCGGCCTATAAAGCAAAAACATATTTTACAGAAAAAGAGAAACCTGCTGTACATACAGAAAATTACCTCCCCAATGAGTTTATTTTCTTAAAAGTGGAGTACGAAATGGTGCGGATCTATTTGAAAGATATATTGTACGTAGAGGGCTTTAAAGATTATGTAAAAGTTTATTTAACCGGCGATTTAGGATATGTAAAAGCACTTGCCACTATGAAGGCCGTGGAAGAAAAACTACCTGCCAATGGCTTTATAAGGGTGCACCGTTCGTTTATCATTTCTATCGATAAAATAGATTCGCTTACCAAAAACACCATCAAAATACGTAAAATAACCATTCCGATAACAGAACAGTTTAAGGAAGAGTTTAGAAAATTTGCGCATCAATGGCTATAAACGCTCCCATTATTTTATTTATACAACCCAAATTTAGCCTTACTATTGGTCTGATGTAACAACTGTTCCGTCTGCCATAATAACCAGTCTGTCGAAAGTTTTTTTTTGCTGTTTTAACATATTTTTCTTTGCTGATGAATTGATCTTATTGATAGATCAGCTATGTTACTATCTGCGTAAATATGAGAACTAAGGAACCAGAATTAAAGGATAATTTCAACAAAACAATGATCGCCATTTTGGCTCATGATCTCCGGCAGCCTTTTGCTACGCTTGTTATGACGGCAGATATGATCAAGCACACCAATAAAGCGTTATCTGAGGGCGAAATTCACTTACTGTTTGAAGATCTCCGCAACACCGCGTCCAAAAGTATGGACTTACTGAATGGCTTACTTTACTGGGCAAAATCTGCCAGCAAAGATTTTGTAATCAAAACCGAACCACTGTTACTTCAAGATCTTATTCATGAAGCCAACGCCCTATACCTATACGATCAGCTCAATAAGCATATTATATTGTACAATATAGTTCCGGAGCGTCAGGTGATCTATGCGCATAAAGAAATGATCCAGTTCATCAACAGGAATGTGTTGAGCAACGCCACCAAATATTCTCCTGAAGGAGGCATAATTGGTGTAACCTGTAGCGAAGATGAGAACTGGATCACAGTAGCTTTTACCGATCAGGGTAATGGCATGTCTGCCTCCCAAATTCAGGAGTTGTTTCATTTAAACGATACCGATCCTGCTGCAAGCGGGCTTTTAAAAGGGGCCGGAATGGCTATGAGCATTTGCCATGATATGATAACACAAATGAATGGCAGGATATGGGCCGAATCGACAATTGGTGAGGGAACTACTTTTTACTATGCTTTGCCTAAAGCACCAGGCATAGCCTCTACCATAGGTGTTTCCTGAAGGAATTAAAAGTCATCTCCTGTTATTTACTTTCTGTCGGTCGAAATCGGCATTTTATCGAACCGATTAAACAGGCACCTGCAATTTAATTTTATTTGCACCTGCAATCCCTGAAGAACTATCACAATCATAAACTGTTACAAATGAAACCAAATTTACAGTCAAAGTTTTTTGCCGAATTTCTGGGTACCATGGTACTTGTATTAATGGGCTGTGGCAGCGCGGTAATTGCGGGGGCCAATGGTACAACCGGAGTTGGTTTATTGGGGATAGCTTTTGCCTTCGGCCTATCGGTAGTGGCAATGGCCTATGCTATCGGTCATATATCGGGCTGCCATATCAACCCGGCAATAACTATAGGTATGGTTGTAGCCGGGAGGATGACGGGCAAGGAAGCTGTTTCGTACATCATAGCCCAGGTTCTGGGCGCAATTGCCGGGGCAGCCGTTTTGTTACTGATTGCGTCCGGTAAACAAGATTACAACGTTATAGCCAACGGACTGGGGCAAAATGGCTATGGTGAAGCGTCGCCAGGCCATTATAGCTTATTGGCCGGCTTTATAGCCGAAACGATATTTACTTTTATATTTCTGCTGGTGATATTTGGCGCTACGTCCACCAAAAACATACATGGAGGGTTTGCCGGCTTATCAATAGGTTTAAGCCTGGTTCTAATTCATATTGTAGGCATACCTGTAACTGGTGTATCTGTAAACCCGGCCCGGAGTATTGGCCCTGCTCTGTTTACCGGTGGACCAGCAATAAGTCAGTTATGGCTATTTATTTCAGCTCCTATTTTAGGTAGTATTTTGAGTGCGGTAACCTGGCGTTATATTCTTGAAAAAGAGTAATAACTCTTCTTTATGGCTATCTCCCCTGCTCTATCTGTCATTATCACTGCGTTTCAGAGCACTTTTTAATTTTATTATGTCTTGGATATCGCTGTAACCCAACAGGCGATATCCAAACATAGTCGCCTTCAGCATAGTAAAACCATGCTACCGAAATCTTCTCCTACAAACTCAGACTGGACATATCCGGCACAATAACCGGTACCATTAAAATGTCTAAACCAGCATCTAATTTGTCTGGTTAAGCTATTTATAGATGGCGGCAGATGTATCAAAAAGATACTTTCGGGTAATTATTAAAATTTAATATTACTATGAAAAACCTAAAAACTACACTGCTATCGGTATTTATCAGTGGCTCCCTGGGGCTGTTAACTTTACAAGGCCAGGCACAAACCAGTTCTGCTGTTAAAGAAAATGATAAAAGCATTCGACCGTTTCATGTGCATATTGCTGATGAGGAACTGGCCGATCTGAAAAAACGCCTGCTTGCCACCAGGTGGCCGGGCCGGGAAACGGTAAACGACCAATCGCAGGGCCTACGCCAGGGTAAGTTACAAGAATTAGTGAAGTACTGGGCAACTGATTATGACTGGCGCAAAGGCGAGGCTAAATTGAACGCCCTGCCCATGTTTGTAACCAATATCGACGGGCTCGATATCCAGTTCATACATGTACGCTCAAAAAATCCTAAAGCATTGCCGTTGATCATAACCCATGGCTGGCCCGGATCTATATTTGAATTATTGAAAGTTATCGATCCGCTAACTAATCCTACTGCTTATGGCGGTAAAGCTGAAGATGCATTTGATGTGGTGATCCCATCATTACCGGGCTTTGGCTTTTCAGGAAAACCGACAAGCACAGGCTGGGATTCAGACCATATTGCCCGCGCGTGGGGTGAGTTAATGAACCGTTTAGGATATAAAAAATTTGTATCACAAGGCGGCGACTGCGGTTCTGTGATATCTCAGCGTATGGCTATCCAACATGTACCTGGGCTATTGGCTATTCACATCAATATGCCTGCAACTGTACCTGCGGAAATAGCCGCGCATTTAACCAATGGAGATAACGCTCCTGCCGGTCTATCTGTTAAAGAAAAGGCAGCCTATGAATCACTGAACGATTTCTACAAGAACAATTGCGGCTACTCTGCCATGATGGTAACGCGGCCTCAAACTGTGGGTTATGCCCTGGCAGATTCGCCTGTTGGTCAGGCAGCCTGGATGTATGACAAAATAGTTCAATGGACGTACAGCGGCGGCGAGCCTGAAAAAGTGCTTACCCGCGACGAAATGCTTGACGATATTTCATTATACTGGCTAACCAACAGCGCAACATCGGCAGCACAGATCTATTGGGAAGACCACTCCAACAACTTCAATGCCAGGGACATTTCAACTCCAGTTGCCATTACCGTTTTCCCGGGCGAGATCTACCAGGCACCAAAAACCTGGGCCGAGCGCTGCTATCACAACCTGATCTACTTTAATGAAGTAAACAAAGGCGGCCACTTTGCGGCCTGGGAACAACCGCAGTTACTGGCCGAAGAAATCCGTGCGGCTTTCAAATCAGTACGGTAAAACTAAGAGGTATTACGTTGTCAACTCGTTTTTAAGCGGCATAAACTCCAGCCTCCTTGTGATTTACAAGGAGGTTGCTTCATTTAGCCTCCATGTAAAACATCACAAAACAGGTTTATAATTTATTTGATTTTCTAACCCGGGAGATTTACATGACTACGTCATTTTGTTTTATTCTCTCTTAAATATAGTATACTCCGTTATACCAGGTAAAGACTTTGTATTGTTTAGTCATTACTTTTACCGCGGTATTTTGATTTGATCAGCTGGTTGATGAATTAGACAGATAGCGCAGATTCTTATTTTCAATAAAATTACGCGCTAATGCTTTCCTGTTTCCGGCAAACGTTATATCACCCTCAATGCCAACAATAAAGGAATATTTTGCCGCTCTAAAACAAAAAAACAGTATAATTTTTCGTTTTAGGCCGGTATCATTTAACGTTAGAACAATGTTTGCAGAGAAGGAAATACATACCGGCCACCCTATTCATAAGCGATCAGGGTTATCGCTTATAACATTTATCCTGGCCTTCTTTTGCTTATTTCCTTTAAAGTCATATTCGCAATATTATCCTGCTCTCACACCTGTTTCGGCAGATCAGCTTCCCGGTTTACTTAAACAGTTGCGCTCAACACCTCCGGGAGATGCACACATAAAGGTTTTGAATAACCTCGGTAATCTTTATTTGAATTTACCACTAAGAAAACCTGCCGATCTTAACATATCGCGGCGATATGAGCAACAGGCACTGCATGAAAGTATCGCATCCAACAATCAGGCCCGCAAAGCTGATGCCCTATTATTGCTTGGACAATTAAATTTCTTAACAGCTACCCCCGACTCCACCGAACGACTTTTAACTATTGCGGACGACACCACAAAAGCGAAGCTCCTACTTCAGCTAAGTTTCTATTCCTGGTACCGCACTGATGGTAATGACAGCTACAATAATAATAAGTCCATCGATTTTGCCAGGCGCGCCGGTGTAATAAGTAAAAAGTTAGGTCTTACCGACCTAACCCTCATGGCCAAGCGAAATATTGCAATAATTCATTTAAACCAGGTAAAGCCGGATGCTGAGGCTGAAATGCTTAAAATACTTAAGGAATACCAACTTACAGGCTATAAAAAACTACACTATATCTATTTCGCGCTTGCATACTACTCCAATAATACCAGCCGTAATGCCAAAACTTATTATTATTCACAAGCCGCAGTAAATTCTGTAAACAGCACACATGATA
>NZ_DASVOB010000068.1:0-11339 GCF_036383575.1 Mucilaginibacter sp. | reverse complement strand
GTTTGCGCGGTGGGGTGAGGAGAAATCTTCTACAACATGCTTTTTCGCCCGGCATGTTGTAGAAGATTTCTCTTTCGCTTCAGCACTCAGCCAGCCCTCCGCTCTATCGAAATGACATTTTTTATTTGACAATGATTTTTTATCCTGAACTCAGGTTAATTAATTAAAAGAACGGTTTCGTAAACTTAAACAATCAATTCTCCGGACTGAATAAGCGCGGTCGGTTCTATGGATTTAGGCTCAGTAGTTTGCAACAAAAAGCCCTGCCGGCATCTTACCGATAGGGCTTTTTGGTGTTAATTATTTAGGGGCTGACAGATGTTTTACTCTTTAAACAAAAGCGGAGCAAGTTCGTAAAGGCTGCGGCGCCAGGTTAGGAACTCATGAGCGGTGTTTTCAGATACGAAAGATACCGCATCGTAGCCTGCCGCTTTTAATGCAACCACAGCATTTTTAACACCTTCAGGCCTTTCCTTACTGCCGCAGCTGATAAATATCAGTTTAGGTTTTGTCTTATCTTTAAGCTCATCCGACGAATAAGTGCCACCGCTGAGCAGGGCATAGTAAGCAAAAAGCTCCGGCTTGTTTAGTGTGATCATATGTGTTTCCATACCACCCATTGACAAACCCGCCATGGCACGGTGAGCCCTGTCGGCCCGTGTGCGGAAGCTGGCATCAACGTAGGGGATAAGCTCATCAGTCAAAACTGTTTGGAAAGGATCGATCTTAAAACTTTTTAATGCGCCGGGGCCGGGTCTTACGTCATTGGTCATCCCATAGGTCATTACAATAATGAATGGTTGTATTTTACCGGTTGCTATTAGGTTATCCATGATCAGGTTGGCGTGCCCCTGGTTACTCCATGCGGTTTCATCTTCGCCCCAGCCATGTTGCAGGTATAATACCGGGTATTTTCTTGATCTGTCCTTCTCGTAGCCCGGTGGTGTGTAAACAAAAGCCCTGCGAGAGGTATTGGTGCTTTTGGACGGGAAAAGTATCTGCTGCACATTGCCGTGCGGAACATATTTAAGCGAATAGAAATCCTGGTCGTGTGCTGGTATTTCGATGCCGCTTTCCCAGCGTGTGGAGCCATAAAAATTTAGTGTACCCGGATCGTTAAATATTCCCCCATCAATGGTTAAATGGTAGTAATGAAATCCTTCATCCATCGGCCCCTCTGTGGTGCCCGTCCAAAATCCGTCGGCTCCTTTTGTTAGTTTAGTACCACCGCGACCGCCGAGACCGAGACTCACTTTTATACTGTCAGACTGTGGGGCCTTAATACGAAAGCGCGCATAGCCCTGCGAGTTTACCTGAGGGTATTCTTGTCCCGGTTGGTTAAAGGTGGATGGTTTGAAATCTTCGGCTATTGAAGCCGTTTGTGCCCTGCAGAGGCAGGAGATAAATGTAAATGCCAATAAGGCAAGCAAGTGTTTGGGTTTCATAATTGAATGTTGAGGTTTATATATTGTGGATTTAGTAAAATGCCGGGTTTGTTTTGATGCCGTAAAATATCCGGAACCTGATAGGGAATTAAATTGTGATTAATTGTTTTTATTACACATATTTTATTGCTGCTTTGGTTGGGTTTTTACCGGGACGGGGTTTTCATTGTTTACGAGAACTTGATCCGGGATAACCTTTTTTAAAATAGTTTATAATGGCGATCCGGTTGTTTTGGGCTGCTTTTCTTTTACCATAAAAGTATTTTTATAGCAAAAGCAAGGCACGCAATTTTCAGCATAATTTTACAACGTTTGTCAATAACGGGTTTGATGGCATCATTGCCGCAAATTCGTTCATATGCACTTTTGTACAATAATTACCGGTGTAATTGAACAAGTGTGTTATTTCTTTGAACAAACGTTTGCCTGTTTCATCGTCATAAAATGTAAATTTGGATATTGATGTACTTCAAAAACATCGATCAAACCAATTTTAAAACCATAATTCATAAACAATTTTTCCTGCGGCTTGCCTGCATTGGAAAATGTAACCTGTCACTTATGATGCATTATTTACCCCAATTATATGCGCGTAAAACGATGTACGCCGCGCCGACTGGCTTTGCGCGAATTGTACTGACGCCGGTTGTTTTAACCGTTCTCTGTATCCAGGTATATGCACAAAAGCCTAACCTTAAGTTCACTACCTTAACAACTAAACAGGGGTTAATGGGTAATGCCGTAAATTCCATCATAAAGGATGTTAACGGAATGATATGGATAGGCACGTCAGAAAGCCTTTACAGGTATGACGGCAAGCGCTTTAAAGTTTATCCCCTTGGCATAAAAAGGCAGGTAGAGACCGGCTCGAACGAAATAAGCAGTATGAGCATAGACCGTACCGGTACTCTATGGGTAGGTACCATTGGTTATGGTCTTTATTATTATGACCGGGCGGCGGATGTTTTCAAAAACTTTACTTCCCCCTTAAAGGGACAGCGTTTAAGCCAGCGTGTTGTTACCGCTGTATGCACAAATAGTAAGGGTTATATTTGGGTGGGTACTGTAAATGGCCTCGATGTGATCGATCAGGACCGGAAGCATATCAGCCATTTTGAAACCGGGACAGACAAACCGGGCCTGATACCGGTTAAAAGCATGGGTTATATTTTTCAGGACAGTTACGGCAGAATGTGGGTATGTACCAATGCGGGTTTGTATTTGTATGATGAAATACGTAGGCGTTTTAAAGCGTTCCGCCATCAAAAAAACGATCCGGGCAGTTTACCATCAGATGTGGTCATGACCGTTTCGGAGGATAAAATGGGCAATGTGTGGGTGGGTACATCAAATGGTTTGAGCCGCCTGGCGAAAGATGGAGAACATTTTATCAATTATTGTTATAATGATAAAGATGAACATTCATTGTGCGGTGACATTGTTTACAGCATAGCAGCCGACGACAAAGATCACATTTGGGTAGGTACAGAGGGCGGCCTTAATATCATGGACGTCAACACCGGGCAATCCATACGTTACCGTCATGACCCGCGCGATCCTTATAGTCTTAACAGCAAATCTATTCGGAGCATTTATATCGATCCCGATGGCATTTATTGGGTGGGGACCTATATGGGGGGCATCAATAAATACGATAAGAACCTGACTTTATTTAATTATGTTCAATCTACCGAGTTAGATCCTTATGGTTTGAGCGCGCCTATTGTATCGTCATTTGCGCAAAAAAACGATAATGAGCTGTACATAGGTACAGACGGCGGCGGCCTTAGTATATTCAACAACAAAACCAACCGTTTTAGTCATATCCCCATAAAACCAAAAGAGAAAATAAATTCGGCGGGTTTGCCCATCCTTGCTATGCTGCTGGATCATAAACAGCAACTTTGGATAGGAACATTCGGGCATGGACTTTTTAAATTGAACACAGCGAACAACGCCTATACACAATTCACCAGCGGTACCGAAAAGTTAAGCATTAGTCAAAATAATATTTTCTGTTTTAAAGAAGATCACCTTGGTAACATATGGATTGGTACTAACGGCGCCGGTGTTAATGTGTTTGAGGAGAAGACAAATAGTTTCCGCAGATTCGCGCCGGCTATTTTGGCTGCAAAAGGTTATAACTTTCCATCAAACGGCTATATCAGGGCCTTCGAAGAGGATAATGACGGCAATATGTGGATAGGCTCATATGGCACCGGCATCGCTATTTATAACCCGGGTACAAAGATGTTCGATTTTCTTAACCCAACCAATACCGGCTTGCCAATAGCAGAGGTGTTATCCTTAAAAAAGGACGCCAGCGGGAACATATGGATAGGCACGAACGGCGACGGGCTTTTCTTTTATGATCATCGACATAAAAAGGTAACGGCATTTAAATATAATAACCAGTTACCCAACGGTGTGATCTGTAAAATTTTACAGGATAAAACGGGTAATATATGGTTCAGCACCAATCAGGGCATTGGCAGGATCGATCCGGCAGACGAGAAGCTTTATGTTTATTGCCATGATAATGGCCTTCAAAATAATGTGTTTTTAAATGGATCTGGTATTATTGCTACAGATGGCACGCTCTATTTCGGTGGGGTGGACGGGTTTAATTATTTTAGAGGCTCAGATGTCAGGCTCAACAAAAAGTTGCCGCCGGTTGTGTTAACTACCCTGAGTATTGATAATAAGCGGATCTCGCCTGATCATGATAATCCATTACCTGTTAACATTGGTGAGATGCAACAAATCACCATCAAGTATAAGCAGGATTTCTCCATCAACTTTGTTGCGCTTAATTATACACTTCCACAACAAAATCGTTATTCCTATATCTTAGAGGGGTTCAGCACTTCCTGGAAAAATGCCGGTACCTCAACAACTGCCAGTTATACTAACCTTGATCCGGGCGAGTACACTTTCAGGGTAAAGGCTTCCAACAATGACGGAAAATGGAATGACACGGGTACATCGCTGAAAATTATAGTGAAACCGCCTTTCTGGATGACCATTTATGCCTATGTGTTTTATGTTTTGCTGGCTTTTGGCATTTTATTGCTCATCCGCCGGCAAGGTGTTAAAAAGCTTAAGAAGAAACTGAATGATGAGCAGGAACGCAAAGCCGCCGAGGCCCGTCATGAACTGGATGAGATGAAGATTGAATTTTTAACCAATTTGAGCCATGAATTCCGGACACCGATATCTTTAATAATGGCGCCGGTTGACAAGCTTCTTGAACAGTCTAACACCGAACCTGTTGCTGGACAATTGGGCGTTATCAAAAGAAATTCGCGTAGGTTGCTTAACCTTGTCAATCAGTTACTTGATTTCAGAAAACTTGAGGAGAACGAACTTAAGCTGAATTTGGTTGAAGGGGAGTTTATTTCTTTTGTCCGCGAAGTTGCAGATTCGTTTTACGACCTGGCCAATAGAAAAAAGATCTCAACCGTTTTTAAAACAGCCGGTGAAAGGTTATTTGCCAAATTTGATCACGACAAAGTGGAGCGGATATTATTTAACCTGCTATCCAACGCCTTTAAATTTACGATGGCAGGGGGACAAATCACTGTGGAAATTACCGCCCCCATTATTTCGGCCGATGGCAGTTCATACCAGCTTAGTATCTTGGTTGCAGATACAGGTGCAGGCATCTCGCCCGAACAGGTTGGCCATGTTTTTGACAGGTTTTATCAGGCAGATGCCCAGCCGGCTATCCTTAACCAGGGCAGCGGGATAGGTTTATCCATAACACGTGAGCTTGTGCAATTGCACGGCGGCCAAATTAGTGTAGAAAGTGAACCTGGTAAGGGATCAACCTTTTCTTTAACGATTTCATTACCGGTAATAAATTTGTCAGAAACAGCAATGTCCGGACAGGATATGCTGGCGGCAACATCCGGCTTTGTTGAAGACGATAAGGACAGCAGGCCCCAGCCGGAGAGTGCAACAGGTGTTAGCCGGCTGCACGTGCTGATCGTTGAAGATAATGATGATATGCGGCATTACCTGGTCGAAAATCTGGGTGCTACTTATAAAGTGTCGGAGGCGGTTAATGGTCGCGATGGATGGCATAAGGCGCTCGCTGTACATCCGGATCTGATAGTTAGCGATATCAGTATGCCCTATATGGATGGGATCCAACTGAGCTGTAAACTCAGGGCCGATAAACGAACCAGCCACATCCCGATCATCTTATTGACGGCTATGACCAGTCAAAAAGAACAACTTGCAGGGCTGGAATTAGGTGTAAACGATTACCTGACCAAACCTTTTAATTTCGATATCCTGAATATCAAGATCAAAAACCTGCTTCATATAAATAAATCGCTTAAAGAAACCTATCAGAAAAAAATAAAGGTTATCCCTGCGGATATGGATATAGAATCCTCATCAGAGCGGTTTATTAAAGATGTGGTAATATACATTGAGGAAAACATAAACAACCCTAAGTTTTCTGTTGAAGAGATCAGCCATCACTTTAGCATGAGCAGGGGATCGTTCTATAGTAAGATCACTGAACTCACCGGCGAACCGCCTGTAGAATTTATCCGCTCGATAAAACTGGACAAGGCAACTGTATTATTGGAAAAAACCGATCTGACCATTGCCGAGATCGCATATTCTATCGGTTTTTCTACGCCTCATTATTTTACCAAATCATTCAAGGCTAAATATAATATCCTACCATCCGAATACAGGGTAAAAAAGGAAAGCGTTAAAAGTGTCGCTTAGGGTCTGTTAGGAAATAAAGGATATCGTTTACAGATAGATGAAATTTCATTGCCGTTGGTTTTAACCAACGGGACAATGGGTAGCGATAGGAGGGCTTCAGCCCAAATCTGCAGCATAATTGGGCTAAAGCCAAGACTTTTCAACTCTTTTACCGTTGGTTTCAACCAACGGTAATGAATGTTTTTTTAAGAGCTTCTTAGGTGGTTAAAGTGAGCCACTGTTACCTGCCGGTGCTCCCGGTTGGTTGAACAGGTATAGGATCAGTATCAGGCTGTGATTTGTAACCAAGCAGGCTCAGCATTTTTAATCCATACCTTGTGCCTAAGATCCGGTAGCCCTCAGCTGTGAAGTGCAGTTTATCAGCTGCAGCAGGGCATCCGCCGGAGTTGATCACATAGGCGGTTGGGATAACATCCGGTAGCTTATCAATTATTTGGTTCATCGCGGCACATTTACCGTCCTGATCCGCGTTAACCAGTTCGCCGGCAAGCAACGGCACTTTCCTGGGTTTGAGGCGGAGATCTTTGATCAGCATATCGTAGATGCTTTTTACTTTTTGAGTCCAAAGTGTGTCATTCGTGTTTGACTCGCCCTGGTGCAGTAAGATCCCTTTGATCAACCCGTGCTTTTGTGCCAGTTTAGCCATCTCCACCAAATGGCCGTAAGGATCTCCACCGTATTCATTGATCATGTTCACCATCCAGGCTGGTGCGGTGGCAGCATAGCCCTTGTAGCTGCCTTCCTGGAACAACTCAATTTTACAACCAGCTACCGACACATTGACAATACCAACCGTTATATCATGGGGCAGGGTGGCTATTAAAGTACGACCAAAGTAGTCGGCCGGCGTAAGGCCGGTGTTGCAACGTGCCAAAGGTGGTACGGCAGTATACCAGTTGCCTTTGGTTCGTTTAAGGTTAGGACAGTCAACTGTTTCCAATACCTGTAAACGCTGGTCAACAACGGTGTCTTGTGGTTGAATGCGTGCGTTACCTTCCATGTTGGACTGGCCGAAGCACAAAAAGATATAAAACTTTTTGTTTTGGGCTGACGCGGTGCCGGTAAATAATGAGATGATCACGAACAGGGTAAAAGAAAGGATTCTTGTATTCATTGTATGTTTTGAGGTTTTTATAGCGGGCAAACGGCCCGGCAGTAACTCAATAAAAGTAGCTGAACGGCCAGGTATGCAATTACAACAATTGTTGAAAGTGCTATAACAGTTGTTGAGGTCTGTGTTGTCCCTAACAATATTGGGAGCCATCTAAAAGCTTAGCTGCCGGTGAGCGATAGGAGCTGCGCGTTTTAAAAAACATTTGCATCGTTTTAAATACCGTAAACCAATGTGTTAACCTTTTCAACATGCGTGTCATTTAAAGTTTATGCCGCTCAATACTTTTGACTGCGCAAAACAGACCAATGATAAACTATATGAACCTTAAAAAAAGTTTACTGATAAGCATAGGACTTTTTTATACTACTTATGCTGATGCGCAAAAAATTCCTTATCAAAATCCAAAACTACCATCAGAAGTGAGGGCAAAGGATTTGGTGAAAAGGCTTACCCTAAAGGAAAAAGTAGGGTTGATGAAAGATGTTTCCGATGCGATACCCCGTCTTGGTATCAAAAAATTTAACTGGTGGAGCGAAGCGCTGCACGGTTACGCCAACCAGGGGCCGGTAACTGTTTTCCCCGAGCCGATAGGCATGGCAGCATCGTTTGATGATCAGTTGTTATTTCATGTTTTCGATGCCGTATCTGACGAAGCCCGGGCTAAAAATAATGATTACAAAAAGAAGGGAGAGAGCCAGCGTTTTCACGACCTGTCGGTTTGGACACCGAATGTCAACATTTTCCGTGATCCGCGTTGGGGACGTGGTCAGGAAACTTACGGCGAAGACCCTTACCTTACATCGCGCATGGGCGTTTCTGTTGTAAAAGGCCTGCAAGGCCCTGCCGACGCCCGATACCGTAAATTGCTGGCCTGCGCAAAGCATTACGCGGTACACTCCGGACCCGAATGGAGCCGACACGAATTAAATATTAACAATGTTAGCGCGCGCGATTTATGGGAAACATATCTGCCGGCTTTCAAATCACTTGTTACCGAAGCCGATGTGAGGGAAGTGATGTGCGCCTATCAGCGCCTCGATGATGAGCCTTGCTGCGGTAACAGTCGGTTACTTGGCCAGATATTAAGGCAGGATTGGGGATTTAAATATCTTGTTGTATCTGATTGCGGGGCTATTACCGATTTTTACCGCACACACAAATCTTCATCCGATGCCGAGCATGCATCAGCTAAGGCGGTACTCTCCGGTACCGATGTGGAATGCGTGGGCTACGCTTTTGATAAAATCCCGGATGCCGTAGCTCGCGGTTTAATCAGGGAAAAGGATATCGACGCCAGTGTAATACGGTTAATGACACAACGCTTTGAACTGGGCGAGATGGATAAGGACGAATTAGTTCCGTGGACAAAGATTCCGCTTTCGGTGGTTAATTCGCCTGCACATCAAAAGCTGGCCCTTGATATGGCGCATGAGGCGATGACCTTACTTCAAAACCGGAATAATATTTTGCCTTTAAGCAAGAAACTGCAAAAAGTAGCGATAATTGGCCCTAACGCCGATGACTCGCCAATGCTTTGGGGCAACTATAACGGTACCCCGGCAAGTACCATCAATATTTTAGAAGGAATCCGGTCGAAATTAAGTCCCGGTCAGATCATTTATGACAAGGCTTGCGATTTGACCGACGACAAGGTTACCGAAACAGGCATTACAGAAAGCAGCATAGACGGCCAGCCTGGTATAAAGGCTACCTACTGGAATAACCACACTATGGATGGCACTCCGGTCATTACAACCCAAATTACCGGGCCGATGTCCCTTACAACCTTTGGCGCGCATCAGTTTGCACAAGGTGTTAATACCGAGGGATTTTCTGCACGGTATGAAACAGTTTACAAACCATCAATTACGGGTGATATCGTTTTTAAACTGGAATGTACCGGTGGGGGGGAGCTCCTGATCGATGGAAAGTCGGTACTGCGTAATGGCAGCTGGCGCTTATTACCTGCACGTTATATCTTACAGGCAGAAGCCGGGAAAAGCTATAAAATAGAGTTACGCTATAAACAGCTCAATAATTGGGCAGCGAACCTGTTCTTTAACTTTGGTAAGGAAGTAGCTATAAGTTATGACGCGTTGGTCAATAAAGTTAAGGATGCTGATGTCGTTATTTTTGCAGGGGGTATTTCGCCGCGCTTGGAAGGTGAGGAAATGCCTATTCAGCTACCTGGCTTCAAAGGTGGCGACCGTACAGATATCGAGTTGCCGGCCGTACAGCGCAACTGCTTGGCAGCACTTAAAAACGCGGGCAAAAAGGTGGTCTTTATAAATTGCTCAGGATCGGCAGTTGGCCTGGTGCCGGAGACCGGGAATTGTGAAGCGATTTTACAGGCATGGTATGGCGGCGAAGCAGGCGGACAGGCAGTTGCCGACGTGCTGTTTGGCGATTATAATCCGGCGGGTCGCCTGCCGGTTACCTTTTACAAAAATATTAGCCAATTGCCTGATTTTAGCGATTATCAAATGACTGGCCGCACTTATCGCTACATGGCGCAGGAACCATTATTTCCCTTTGGTTTCGGCTTAAGTTATACTGATTTTCGAATAGGCGACGCAACACTGAGCAAAAACACCATTGCTGCTAACGAATCGATACAATTATCGGTGCCGGTAAATAATGCAGGCCGGCTTGATGGTACAGAAATAATACAAGTGTATATTCATAAAACAGACGATACGGAAGGACCCGTTAAGACCTTACGTGCGTTTAAGCGCATCGCGGTACCTGCCGGAAAAACAACACTCGCGGCTATTAACCTGCCGTCAAAAACATTTGAATTCTTTGATCCGGCAGATGCTATGGTAAAAGTATCACCTGGTCAATATGAGGTGCTTTATGGCACCAGCTCGGATAAAAAGGACCTGAAGACAGTCAAGGTAACCATCAAATAATATTATAAATATAATGATATATCTGATAAATCGACCGCAGCAACGGCGTGCCGTTTTAAAGGATATTAAGCATAAATAATACCTCACCTTTTATCACTTTTCTTTTTTAAAATTGGTTGTAAGGACAGCGCGAGGCTGTCCTTATTTGTTTCCTGCAATTTTACGGCATTTACAAAGAGGCAACAGAAAGCACCGTTCAATTTGACCTGAAAAGATCTATCATAGAACAACCTCTATCTATTTAAGTTATTTCGCCCGCAGCCGCTGTGTAACAAAGCAGCAAAAAGCGCTCTTCCCGGACAATTTAATCTGCCATATATGGCTAAATATTTAATCTTTCTGTCTCCATAGATCCTCAAAAATTATTGTTTTAACAACACTTAAATGTTGTAATTTCCAAGTGTGTCGCAATCGATTGTTATTGATCGTATTTTACCTCCAAATTGATAAGCCAATACAACTTTTTAACGAAAAAAAGCACTCATCTTTAGCTCGATTTTTTTTTGATGTTTAATTAAATAATTGTAAATCAATTGTTTGTAGTTTGTTTTAACTAAAATAACCTCGGCATTCACGCTGCGCCTGCCTCATTTTTCTGATCATATAACTGTTGCTATCCTGAAAGAAAATCCTGATCTACAGTGTTTGCTTAAACAAATGTTGTAAGATTTAGATAAAAATTGCGCTATTGACAAAACAACTCAAGATACTTTTACACTCATTGTTTTGACCAACTGAAGGTCGTTACAAAGGTACTACCAACAAAACGGTGTACCGGCATACCAATTATAAACTTGTGTAATAAAAAGCGGGGTCATTATGGCATCTATTGCTTTCGCTTACCACGAAACAAGAGACTTCCAGTTTTGTAAGGAGCATCGACACTGCCAATTTGAATGTGGAAAGCCAAAGCGATGCGTTTGGGTTCGACGGTTTTTAAAAGATAACAAACCTAAATATTAATTATCAATCACTAAACACGAAAATTATGGAGAGACAAAAACACATGTTCAATTCCGGCTTAAGTCCCGGGCATTTACTTCCGGCAACTTGCAAATCATCTTTTAATTCCGGTAACGGTGCCTAAAAGTGAGTCAGAACGATTTTAAGGCATTTGCTATA
>NZ_DASVOB010000067.1:0-9062 GCF_036383575.1 Mucilaginibacter sp. | reverse complement strand
AGGCAATTTTATATGAAATGGCTTAAACTGATCTGCTTTGCGGTCATAAAGAAAAAGGTCATCCTGTAACCCGCTTGCCCATAAGTTTCCTTCATGATCCAGGTATAAGCCCCAGAAGGTTATCCGGCTTTCCTTGCCCTGCGCATCCAGCCCATGATATACTTTAAACCTGTTTCGCCCGGGCAGGTAAAGATCGATCCCTCCGCCGTAAGTTGCGATCCATATTTTCCCTGTAGAATCCTGGATCATGCTGGTTACAAAGTCGGAACTTATTGTCCCCTGATTTTTGGGATCATGCCGAAAGTTAGAAAAATGGCTGGAACGCCGGTCCCAGATGCTCAGTCCACCACCATCGGTGCCAATCCACAGCTTTCCCTCCCGGTCTTCAAGAAGCGATTTTACAAAATTGCTGATGAGGCTGTTGGCATTAAACGGATCATGACGGACGTTTTGGAACCTGTCTTTAACCTCATCGATCATGTTTATCCCTCCCCTGAGCGTTCCTATCCATTTTCGTCCATTCCTGTCCAACAGCAATGAATACACGGCGTTACTTGAAAGCCCCTGTTCGTTGTATCCTTCCGATAAATAAGAGATTTGAGTGCGGTTTTTGTTTAGTATCTGGATTCCTCCCCCATCCGTTCCAACCCATAAACTACTGTCTGGCATTGCCTGCAAACTGGTGATCCTGTTTGATTTTAATCCTCCGTTAGATTCATTTAAAAAACGGTCGTAGGTAGCAGACCGAATATTGAAGTGATACAATCCTATTGTAGTGCCCAGCCAGAGGTTACCATTGTCAGGATATATGCACGTAGCACCACGCACTGTACCATTGAGTACATGAAACTTTTTCCTGGCAATGTTATACTCACATAAGCCCAGTTCGCTGATCAGTGCATAGATCCTATTGTTGGGGAGCACCAGTAACGCGTTAACACTATAGTTCCATTTAAGCTGCGCATCAGTATCAAGTAATACAGGATAGCCCACACGGCTGCCTTTGTCAAAAACAATTAACCCATTCCCCTCCGAAGCAACAAGCATATCGCCGTTATCATCAACCTTGATGTCCCTTATATAACTGTTAATGGTAATTTTCCGGCCGCCGGGCATAACCGCGTAAACGGCAGAGAACTTATCGGTCACCGGGTCAAGTATACTCACGCCCTGTCTGGTACCTACCCATAAATTATTACGCGAATCCTGGGCGATACAATTCACATAGCTATGAATGATGGAAGAGCTATCCTCAGGCTGATTTCGATAAACTTTGAAATCGTAACCGTCATAGCGGTTCAGGCCGTCATAGGTACCAAACCACAGAAAACCGCGACGATCCTGAAAGATACATCTGACCTCACTATTGGATAGCCCCTCTTTCAAGCCGATACGGTCTATATGCGAACTGGGGGCCAATGCCGCTTTCGCATGACTACAGGAGCAGAAAAGGATGATCAGGGCTATTTTCAAAAACGCCCCATAGTACTTTGAAAGTCCTGAAAAAAAACATGCCTTTTCCCTGGTCGCGTGCTTATTCAATTTTTGAAAATATTTGTTCAAATCATCAACAGCCTAAACAGTTCCTGGCTATGCGGTTTTATTGGTCCGGTTTGTCCTTTTCAGGCAGCTTGCCCAGCTTTTTCGAAATCGACTCCCAGCTGTTTTTAATTTGCTGTTCATCAATTTTCGGTCTTTTTATTTTAAAAAGATCCGGGATGTCAGCTTCTTTATATCTTTTTTTCATTAGTGGTAACGATAGCACTCTGCACCCTATAAAATTTAGCCTCAAACAAAAATATAACAAAATAGCATATAACAGGCATGCAATATGCCTGCGTAACACTATTATAAAGACAAGCAGCAAAAGGTATCGATACTCAATTTTTAATATTACGATAAGATTTATAACAGAAAGCAACGCTCATATTTCCATAATTAACTATGTCTGCGAAGCGGGGCTGATGAATCCCGGATGATCAGCTTAGTCCTCAACAAAATATTTTGCGAATCGATCATGTGATCTTCCTGCAACTGATCCAGTAATATTTTTGCCACCTGCAGCCCTATCTCCCGGATGGGCTGGGCAACGGCGGTGATGGCCGGGGTAAATAACGCAAAGTTATTGTTATCGTCAAAAACCACTACGCCTATGTCTTGCCCTACAACCATATTCATATCTTTAATAGCCTCCAGGCCACTCAATGCCAGGTAATTGGTCGAAAAAAATAAAGCATCAATATGCTGCTTTCCCTTTAGCAGGTTTCTGATGCTTTGAACGGTCTTCTCTTTCGCTTCGCTGTATTCTATATCCTTTATCGCTGCGGGCAAATCATGGGCTTTCAAAGCCGCGAGGTAACCATTTACCCTTTCGGTCATCTGGTCTTGCCGGGACGAAAGTGTAATAAAGGCAATGTTTCTAAATTTATTTTCGATCAGGTGCATGGTAGCCGATTCACTGCCGCGGAAGTTA
The DNA here is from genome assembly GCF_036383575.1 of Mucilaginibacter sp. GTDB lineage: Bacteria > Bacteroidota > Bacteroidia > Sphingobacteriales > Sphingobacteriaceae > Mucilaginibacter. The sequence goes on along the minus strand of NZ_DASVOB010000067.1, from coordinate 6,589 downwards.
TCTACAACCACTGTGGAACATGCCAGATCGGGCAGCGTGCGGTCGAAAAGTATAACGGGAGCCCCTGCTTTGATCAGGTCTCCTACTACCGCTTCCAGGCCCGGTGTGGGTGCCAGGATATAACCGTCGACCTGATAGTTTTTGAAAGTTTGGAGCATATCATTAGCGATTTCCGTTGAGTTTTCGGAACTGCCATAAATAAGCCTGTAACCATATTGGTAAATATGCTGCTCAACAACACGTGCTACCGCCGAAAAAAAAGGATCGCTGATATCTTCAACGATCATACCGATGGTTTTACTTTTGCCGGTACGCAAGCTAACTGCCAGACGGTTAGGCTGATAGCCCACCTTTTTAACAAAACTCATGATCTTATCCTCGAGTTTAACACTTATGCCATTCTGCCGGGCTTTCCCGTTTAAAACGATGGAAACTGAGGCTTCAGAAACATTCAATGCTGCCGCGATATCTTTGATGGCCAGTTTCTTTTTCATTTTAATTGAGGTGAAAGCATAGATATTGATATTATTTTCAGGCAATACCGTACAAAAGCCAAAGCTTAACGGCCGGGCCTGATGATGACAGCCTGGCCATCTTTACCATTAAGGTTGACAACATAGATGTCGTTATATTTTACATTTATTTTTCTTATGCGGATGCCGCCGGTTCCGTCATCCTCATAAACAGTAGCAGTGTAGCGTCTCTTTTTATCGAGGAAATTAAGCTGGAATTTCCCTTTCCATGGATGCAGGCCCGCAGCACTTCCGAGGTACCATTCATTTCCTTTGCGCCTGGCTACGCTGACACCTTCGCCAATTTCCCCCGCCATGTACCTGCTCTCGTCCCAAACCGTTGGCACGTATCTGAAAAATTCTATTTCGGTATCATCCTGGTAATCCTGTGAACGTCCATACCAAAATATTGCCTGTAAAGGGTCAAAATAAACAACGGTCAGTGCAAGTTGTTGGGCTTTGCTCACCTTAACATTCTTGCTGTAGGAGTTAAATTTGTTGGGGTAACAAAATGTAAAATCCGCAGCACCCGCAAGAAAACGCGTAAATGGCAATACCGTGGTATGAAATGCGTCGGGGCTGTTTTCATCTCCGCGGATGCCTTCCGAACTCAGCACAAACGGATACCTCCGGCTCAGGCCCGTAGGTTTATAATGATCATGCACATTGAGCACAAACCCGTAGTCATTAACTTTCTTCATTGCAGTATCCAGCCAGGCCAGGCCCTTTTGCGTACCCCCATCTACAAATCCGAATTTAAACCCGCTCACCCCCCATTTTTTATAGAGCGGTAACAGGGTATCGATCTTGGCCTTTAACCCTACATAATTTACGTATAGTATCACTCCGATCCCTTTTTGACGCGCGTGAGCGATAATTTGCGCTAATTCAAAACCCGGGATGGGCTTCGTTGGGTCGGATATTGTGCGAAATTCTGCTCCGTACCATCCTGCATCGATCAGGATATACTGAAAATTCATTTTGGAAGCAAAATCTACCCCATCCAAAGCGCCCTGTGTGTTAATAGGAACGCGGAAAACCTTTCCAGGCTTTACATTCGAAGGCACTTTATGATCCAGTGGGGATACAAGCTTTAAGTTCAACTGGCTGAAATTATGCAGGCCAATGGCCGTTTTACTGTAACTTACTGTACGCCAAGGCGTGATCAGGCTATCCCTGAACGTAATCACAGAATCTGTCCTTATTGATGAAACCTGTTGCCCCCGGTAAATAGTATCTACATAAAAATGAAACGCCAGGCTGTTTGAAAGGTGTCCACGCACCAGTACACACTTGGTATAATTGTGGTTATCCGCTTCTCCGATACTGATATAACCATCCGTATCAGAAACCAGCGTAGATGGCAGATCGCTGATCCCATTCAACGAATCCAGCGCTAAAGGCCTGAAAACCGATTCTTCATGGTATTGATATATGCGGTACCGGCCGGCCAGGTTAACTTCCGTCAGTTCTGCCAAAAGCCTCACTGGGCGCTTCGGCAACCGGTTGCAAACATATCGAAAAGCCAGGCTGCCATTGTAAACCCGGATCATGAGGTCAAATGTTCCGGTCGCGGTACTGCAATGAAGGATATTACCGCGGTAGCTGTTTTTGATAACAGCATCCTCGCCAAGCGGCCACTGAAATTTTTCTTCTACCCTGTGCAGCCCTGAAGCTGAAACCGAAATAAGCGAATCGAGCGATGGCCCGTCAGTTTTAATCCCCAGGCGCGACCAGTTTACAATCACCCGTTTATCGCAAATTAAGCTGTAACAAAGTCTTCCCTCTTTGTCAAGCCTAAATTGTGCTTCAGTAAACCCGTCAGGCGATTGGCCCCGGGATATTACTTCCTGAGCGCCGGCTGTTGTGGTCAGGTAAATTAAAAAGGACAGGCAGATCAGGAACCTGCAAAATGAACTATTTAGCTGACCGGGGAATAATATATTGATTTGCATTTGCTGAAAAGACAGGTCTGTGTGTTAAATATACTCATCTAAATTGCATCTATTTTGTTACATACATGTAGTACGGAAACTACATCTATAATTTTCCGCTGTAAATAGCCGAAAACGGCGTATGTGGGCTTTAGAAATCCATTCAGAGATAGCAGTTACGAAATACATCAAATTTCGATGAGTATAAAAAACTACGCCCCCTGTCTTTAACAGATAAATAAACTATAATATTTTATGACTAAAATCTATCTGTTGCCGACACTAAGCCTGTTTTTCTGGAAATATACAGAAGCCGAAGTGATCACCTATAAGCAGCCGGATTGCACAATCGTTAGTAATACATATAACGTTCAGGTTAGATATAGTCATGGCAATGGCAAAACACTTGAGTTTTGATCCGGTATTTGTATTTTGTTCCGGGTATAATATTTGATCTTTTCTTTGAAGTTAATGATGATAAGTCTAAAAAAAGCTTTTTGCATAGTCTTGTTTTCGGGCTTTTGTGCAGGCGCCCATTCCCAGCAATTTGTACATCCGGGCCTTTTGAGCGACAATAAAGATATAGCCAGGATAAAAGCGGGATTAACTGATGGTCAGCCAGATATAAAGGCGGGGTTTGAACAACTCAGCCACCATCCGCAATCACAATTTACCTATCGGCTGCAAGGCCCGTTAACGATGATCGGCAGGAACCCTACTGTAGGACAGGGCGCTTATGACAGCGATGCTAACGCTGCTTTTCAGAATGCCTTGATGTGGACAATTACGGGCGACCTTCGTCATGCAAAGAAAGCGATTGAGATCATTAATGCCTGGTCAAATACGCTTACCGCTATCACCGGCAGGGACGCTGTATTAATGGCAGGTCTCGGCCCTTTTAAAATGGTCAATGCAGCAGAGCTATTACGCTATACAAATTCGGGCTGGACGGAAAATGAGATCCGCCACACCGAACAGCATTTCCGGGAAGTTATTTATCCTGTTATTCAAAACTATGCTCCGTTTGCAAATGGAAACTGGGACAGCGCAGCCCTTAAAACGGCCATGGCCATAGCTATTTTCTGCAATGACCATCAGATTTTTGAAAACACGCTCGACTATTACCAGCGTGGCGCAGGAGATGGTCGCCTTACCAATTACATCATTAATGATTCAGGGCAAAGCCAGGAAAGCGGGCGGGACCAAAGCCATACCCAGCTGGGAATTGCCCATATTGCAGATTGTTGTGAGATGGCCTGGCACCAGGGAATTGATCTGTACGGCTTACAAAACAACAGGTTACTGAAAGGCTTTGAATATACGGCGAAGTATAACCTTGGCTACGATGTTCCATTTACACCAACCATAGACAGAACGGGCAAATACAGGCATTACCATATTTCCGGGGACGCCCGGGGCAGATTACGGGCAGTTTATGAAGAGGTTTATAACCATTATGTCCGCCGGCGCGGAATTGAAGCGCCATTTACTGCAATGGCTGCCGCGCGTGTAAGGCCTGAATCACAAGGTACTCCCGGAGCCGATCATATCGGGTTCGGCACACTTTTATATTCCAGGCAATATCCGGATAACAGTACTGTAAATCTCCCCTATCGCCCTGCCGGCGTTATTGTGACAGACTCAGGAAACGTTAATATTATCAGCTGGCCCAAAATAATCAATGCCGGGTATTACCGGATCCAAAAATCAACCAAGCTCACCGGGCCATATAAATTATTGGCTAACAAATTCATGAACGATCACTTTATTGACCGTAACGTTATAAAAGGCCAATTATATTATTATAAAGTAGCTGCGGTAAACCCTTATGGGCAGAGTGCATTTTCCATTTCAAAATCAATAAATGAGGGGTTGCCCGACACATGGCAAATTGCGGATATCGGTACAGATGGGGATAATGCCAAAGAGCACCCGGACAGCTTATTCTCAACGGGTGGTAAGAAAGGCGTAGCCTTATACAATGGTGTCACATTTGAATTGCATGGGATTGGTACCGGGGCAGACAGCCTGGGCGACCATTGTACAATGCTTTACCGGCCACTGAATCAATCGGCTGGTATAATGATGAAATACGTACCGCAGTTTAGTGCGCAGGCTACCCAGCTTGGGTTAACTATCCGCAACGACAAGGACGTGAATGCTGCCGGAATATTGTTACTGTTGCGTCCCATCCCCCAGCCCAATCCGGAGTCTCCGGGCTGGCAGGTACAATTTCTGAAACGTAGTCAAAATGGCCGAACAGAGATCATTGCTACGAGTGAAGAACTGAAATCCCCTATAGTAACTTTTGGACGAATGACCGGTTCGATCTGGTTAAAAATCAATAAAACCGGAGATCACTTTACATCAAGTTATTCGGCAGATGGCAGGCTATGGATACTATTGGGAAACGCCGATTTCAATTTCGCGGCTCATGCAGTGGCGGGTGTTTTGGTGGCTTCAGGATCAAAACTTATCGATACACAAGTCACTATTGCTGAATTAAAACTTTTGAAGCCCTGATTAAAATTAAATTACGATACAACCTGATTTGATAATAGCGACAATCACATCGGCTCCCCGGCATTCTTAAACAACCGCATATTAATTAAATTATAGGTTTATAAAATGCTGATAGAAACAGCGCCTATAAGAGACAAGAGACTCTTTAACTAATACTCTATCAATAAGGCACTAAGCATTTTAACTAAAAAATAAAAGCGAAAAACACATTTCACCACATAGGAACTCCGCGTAAAATATATTGAAGGAAACCGCATCATTATGCAAAAAATCTGCATAGGCCCTATATATATACCCATTTTCAATGCCAGTTGTGCTGTCTCAGCATACAGACTTACATAATGTAATTTTTTTTCTGGTAATGCACTGATGATGAGTATCATTTTCAGCTTCCCTTGTCTTTGCCAGTGTCCAATTATCATACTTCGTACCTGAGTACCAATAAGGTGTTCATGCTACGGAAACAACCGCACATATTGCTTTACCTAAATTATCATTTACAATGGAAAGAACGTTTACACTTAACAGACAAACATTATTCAAACGCTGCATGTGCCCGATGCTTTTTTATCTGGCAGCGATGCTCATCTCTATCAATGGAAAGGCCCAAACCTTTGTACATCCCGGAGTGGCCTTTAACCGGGCCGATCTGGATCAATTGAAAGCGAACATTACCCGCGAACCATGGCTATCCAGTTATAATGTATTTAAAAACGACTCGCATTCACAATTGGGCTATGGGCAAAAGGGTCCGTTTGCAACAGTTACAAGGGCACCGAACCTAAACAACAGCGCCTGGATCGATGACATGCAGGCTGTTCACAACCTGGCCTGGATGTGGTGGTTTACAGGCGATTCTACTTATGCCCGCAAAGCTACTAACTTGCTTGATGCCTGGGCAGTAACCAATACTACCTGGGGCGGCGGAGAATCTATGCTGGATATTGGCGACTATGCACAGTATTGGGGCGTAGGTGCTGAAATCCTCCGTTCTACATTTCCCGGTTGGACAGCAGCTAATACACAGCATGTAAAAAACTATTTTGCCAATGTTTTATTTCCGACGTCATGGGTACCAAGCCCCTTGCGCGACGCGAACAAAGGGGCCCTGCAGTTAAAAATAGCCCTTGCCGCATCGGTTTTTTGTGATGATGCCACCCGGTTTAACCAAGCGGTGGAAGTGTACCGAATGGATGCCGGAGGGGGCATGCGTAATTCATTGCCCAACGGGGAGGTAGGAGATTCGGGCCGTGACGATCATTGGCGCGTGCAGGCAGCAGCACTGGCCTGGGGGGCAGAAGTTGCCTACAAGCAGGGAGTGGATATGTTTGCCGAGTTGGATAACCGGGTATTGGCTATCGGGGAGCTGTATCATAAATATGCCTTTGACGGAGCCTCAATGACCTTTATCCCCCTGGGAGGCTACGCAAGTTATTGGACCAACTGGGGTATTCAGCCCGGGGCAAGGGCCGGCGATATGACTAATCTTATTTACAGCGCCTATAATGTGCGTAAGGGAATACCTACCCCTAATACCGACAGGATGAGGGCCGCGTTAATGCAGCCTGGCAGCACTAACTACTCTGCAGCAGGCGGCAATTTCTTATACCTGAAATCATC
>NZ_DASVOB010000066.1:0-6349 GCF_036383575.1 Mucilaginibacter sp. | reverse complement strand
AGCATCGGCGGTGTTAACGGTGGCAAATGGTCGGGAGGCTTAGGCAAATTTGCAGATGCTACAGATCCGAACACTACTTACACCCCTGCTGCCGGCGAAAAGCAGGTAACACTTACCTTAACCTCTAACGATCCTCCGGGGAATTGCGGGCCGGGCATTGGGAGGGTTGTTATTAACATTGGTTCTGTTTTATCGGCACCAACAGCCTCCGGCACATCAACCTGTATGGGCAGCATAGCTACGGTGTCTGCTACAGGCCCGGGCGGTACCTACCGCTGGTATAGCGCCGCCGAAAACGGTACGTTGCTATCAACCGGGCCTAATTTTATTACGCCCGCGCTTACGCAAACAACAACGTATTATGTAAATACCACTGTAAATGATATTACCAGCAGTATGACCGCTGTAACGGTAACGGTTAATGAGCCGCCACCGGCTCCGGTAGTTAGCAATGCGCCGGCCTGCGAAGGCAGCCACACAACTTTAACTGCCACCGGCTCAAAAGGTACTTATCAATGGTATGATGCCCCGGTTGGAGGCACTTCGTTATCTATTAATAACACTTACACAACACCTGCTTTGATTGCCAATACAAGCTATTATGTACAGGCTGTTGTTGATGGTTGTGTAAGCGAACGGACCAAGGTTGATGTAACGGTTAGTCCTTTGGCGGTTATCACCAGTGGTTCTGCCGATAACGTTTGCAGCGGGGTGCCTCAAAATTATGCTATTACAGCCGATCAACCCGGTACAACTTTTTTATGGTCTCGTGCGGCAGTTGAGGGAATTAACAATGCCGCGGTTAGCAACCAAACATCTGCCCAGATAACAGAAACGTTGGTCAGCACAAAGAGCGACCCTATTGATGTTACTTATTTAATTACGCCTGTATCTAACAATTGTCCGGGGGCACCATTTAGCTACGTAGTTACAGTATATCCATCACCGCAGGTTACAAGTGCGCCAACAGCAACGTTGTGTAATATGACTACTGGAAATTATGCTATTACATTCAGTATCCCGGGTGTAAGCTCCAGCTGGTCAAGGGATGCGGTTTCCGGTATCAGCAATCAGCCTGTATCGGGGCAGATGGCTGGCGTTATCCGCGAGATATTATTTAATACAACCAACGCGCCTGTTGATGTTACTTACACATATAATTATCAAACAAATAACTGTTCGGGGGCACCTTTTAAGTGGGTTGTAACGGTTAACCCCTCGGTTAATGTTACCAGTAAACCATTGGGCGTGGCCTGTAGCGGGGAGCCGGTTGATTATACTATTACTTCCAATGTGCAGTCGGCAACATTTAGGTGGAGCAGGGCAGCTGTGGCTGGTATCAGCAATGCTGCCGTGACCAATAAAACCGGCAATAAGATTGATGAAGTACTGGTTAACAAAGGAACATATGCCATAAATGTGCTTTATGTGATCACTCCATCTGCTTTTGGTTGCGATGGTGTGCCGTTTGCCTATGTGGTAAAGGTTAACCCCGGGGTGCCGGTGCCTGATTTGAGAACAAATTCGCCTGTGTGCGTAAACAGTACGATTAAGTTGAATGTGCCGGCCACGCCAAATGCAATTTATACCTGGACCGGGCCCAATGGATTTAAATCAGCATTGCAAAACCCAGAAATTAAAAATGTGACTGCTGATATGACGGGTACTTATTCGGTGTACGTTACGGTTAATGGCTGCAGCAGCCCGGTAGTTTCTAAGGAGGTTGTGGTAAACAAATTACCAACTTCAGATGCGGGTTCAAATATATTAGCTTGTGTTACCGATCAGTACATTCAACTGGCCGGTCAGATAGGAGGAGGAACAAAAACAGGGGTATGGTCGAAAAAAGGCGCTAACCCAGGGCAGTTTTTACCTTCAAATAATGAATTAAATGCAAAATATGAGCCCACTGCCGAAGATAAGGCTGCCGGCTCGGTCACATTGATCCTGACGTCTACCAGTCCGGATGATTGCAACAATGCTACATCTGAAATGACGATAACCTTCGGTAAAACGCCGGGTACAAATGCAGGCTCCGATCTGGAAGTCTGTGCCCGCCGTGATCCGATCAAACTGGACGGTAACGTGCTGATACCGGGTGGCGGCAAGTGGACAAGCTCCGGTACCGGAACATTGCTCAATCCAGAGGACGCGCAGGGAGCGGTATACACTCCATCAGAAGATGATGTGAAAAATCGCTCGGTAAAACTTACGCTTACAGCAAATATGCCAGGGCAATGTTATACTGCCAGCGATGAGATGGTAATTAAATTTATACCGCCGCCAACGGTTAATGCCGGTGGTATAAGATACGTACTTAAAAATCATACCATCACCTTAACACCAACTGTAAGTGACGAAAACGTTCAATATCTGTGGCTGCCTGATGTAGGTTTGAGTAATAATAAAGTAAAAGAACCTGTAGTTACCGGCGATGCTGATATTGTTTACACCTTGTATGTTACAGATGTTAGGGGCTGCGTTAACCAAAGCCAAACTATCATCAAAGTATCGCCGGATATTACCGTGCCTAATACTTTTACGCCCAATGGCGATGGCTTTAATGATTTTTGGGAGGTAAAAGGATTGATAGCCTATGAAAGCTCGACAGTGGATGTGTTCAACAGGTATGGCGAAAGGTTATATCACTCAATAGGTTATGGCGTGCCCTGGGATGGCAACTTTAACGGACGGCAATTACCGGCAGGCACGTATTTTTATATCATCGATTTAAAAATGGGCAAGCCTCCTTTATCAGGCTCAGTAACTATCCTGAGATAAGTTATATCCGAGGAAAAATCAGAAAGCCTGCAACGTTTTTTCGCAAAAAGCGTCATATAGCTAAACACGCGATCATGAAAAAACTAATCTTCTCAATGATGGCTTCGTTACTTACGGTTTCGATTGCCTTTAATGCATCTGCACAAACAGTAACCCGTAATGTTTCGGGCTATAATGGTATTGCCTGCGGCGGGCCGTTTAACGTGTTCATTAAAATTGACGGAACAGAAAGCGTAAAGCTTGATGTAGATGCCAATATTGTTGACGATATTAAAACCGAAGTGGAAAACGGTATATTGAAAGTTGAATTTAAAGATCACTGGAAAAGCCACCGCAATATTCAGCACGCTAATATTTACATCTCTGCTAAAACTGTGGAGTACCTGGCTAATAGCGGATCAGGTAATTCAACTGTTGATGGTACAATGACAGGTGAGCACGCTAAGATCGCCTTAAGCGGATCAGGTAATATCAAAACAGCTGTTAAATCAGGTACGCTTGATTTGAAGATCAGCGGTTCTGGTTCAATTGATGTTAAAGGCAGCACCGGAATGGCCGATTGCCGTATTTCGGGTTCAGGGGAGATCAATGGTAGATCATTAAAAACAGAAACTGTGGAAGCCTCAATTGCGGGTTCGGGTAGCATTAGTTTAATAGCCAGTAAAACAGTTTCGGCCCGTATTTCAGGCTCGGGCAGTGTAAATTACTCTGGCACAGCTACTACTTCCGATACGCATTACGCAGGCTCGGGTAGGGTAAACAAGGTTGACTAATAAGCTGCAAAGCAAAAATATTGAAAGACTGCTTCATCTGAGGCAGTCTTTTTTTGTTGTGGTGTAGCGAATCATGTGTAGGCATTACATTAGGCAGTTAAATATTATATCCTCCTTAGGCTCCTCTGCGGGTTTAAGCTAACCCAACCTGAAATTTAAAAAGGAGGCACCTACGGAGCCAAAAAGCGTGTCCTTTAGGGCTATAAACACGCGGCCCCGCTGGGGCCGGTAAGGTTTTACAACATAATCATGTATTAATTAAAGTGTGCTTAAGGACGGATGCGCCAGAGGTGCAAAAGGTTTGTAGCATAAAAAGTATAGAAATTCCCTTTGCCCCAGAGGGGCAAAACAAAACGCCTTACTAATTAAACGACAAAGCAATTTGTGGATTAACTTAAATCTGCGAGAGCCCCTGATGGTACATCAAATTTAATAGTTTTTACATAACAGCACTTTGGGTAACGACCAAGTGCTGTTCTCATTTCATGCACTCGCGTTGTATTTCAAACAAAAATTCAAACAGGTTAACTTCGGTTGGGATCTGAAGTTTTTTGCGCAGCCGGTACCGGCTGATCTCTACCCCTCGTACCGATATAGCCATTAGTTGTGCGATTTCCTTGCTCGACAGGTTCATGATCAGATAAGCACACAGTTTGAGTTCCTGCTGATTGATGGTCGGGTAGCGATCCTTGATCACGGTAAGGAAATCGGCATGTACTTTATTAAAATGCATGCTGAATTGCTCCCATTCTTCGTTTATCTTTTTTTCTTCGGTAAGCAGGCGAAGGAGTTTCTTGATCTCTACCGCCTCAACCATTTCTTTACCTGATTTATTCAGGCGCTGCAATTCTTCTTTTACTTTTAACAGGAACTCTTTCTTTTGCACCAGGTTCATTGCTGATGAAGCCAGCTCTGAGTTCTTAAATTCTATTTCGCTTTCAAGCTTTTCGTTTTTAAGTTTTACAACCTCTTTTTCTGATCGTTCAAGCTCAATTTGGTGCTGGTAGGCCATTTGGCGCTGTTCTTCTTCATTTTTTTGTTGCTGGGCAAGCAATCGTTTTTCGTTATTCCGGATATGGCGTTTTTCCTGCAATTGGTAAAAATAATAGATCAGATAAACAAATATCAGCAGGTAAACCAGGTAGGCCCATATGGTTTGGTACCATGGCGGATTGATAGTAAATGAGTAACTGGCCTCCGGCGAGATATTATCATGGTGGTTGCGGGCCCTTACTTTAAAGGTATAATTGCCCGCAGATAGGTTGGTGTAATCCTTCTCCGTTTTTTTCGACCATTCTGACCATTCGTTGTCAAAGCCAATCAAATAGTAGCTGTATTCAACATTTGATTGCTCTTCAAATGTTGGGGTTGAATATTCAAAGTGCAGTGAATTCCATATATGGCTTAGCGAAGGTATGGCGGCGGCAGGTTGCTTGTCATTATCATTAACATTGCTGAAATAACCGCCAAATAAAAGGCTATCAATCCCTGCAATAGCTTTAACCTTACGGATATAGGTTTTTAGCGGATGAATGTTTTGTTTATACCTGGCGTAATTAATATGATAGAAGCCATTTTCACCGCCTACAAAAATGTTGTTTTCATTTACCGGAAATACATTCTCAAACCCGCTCAGGATCCTTCGGCTAAGTTCGGGGATATAAATGATTGATGGGGCAGGCGTTGAATAATCAGCGACACCAATGTTTTTCTCCTGAACGAACCAGATATTGCCTGCCTGGTCCTCTTTAAGGTAACGCAATGCCATATCGCCGAAAACGCTTTTAAATAAAGCTGACTGATGAAAACGGTCGGTTGGGTTATCGTATTCGTAAATGCCTTTCTGTGTAGCTATTACAACCCTGTTTTTGATCCGGAATACAAAATTATCCAGCGTTGAAGGCAAACCATCGGCCTGGGTGTAAACCCGTAATTTTGATGAACCTGGCACAAGTTTATAAACACCGCGATAAGGATGCGAAGTCCAGATATTATTGTTTCCGTCGATCTCCACAAAACGGGCCGACTCATTATAGCTGTTGTTTACACTGCCTTTATTGACGAGGCCATTGCTTTTATCCTCAAATAACCTTACGCCATTGTAATTACCGGCTGCTATATATTGTGCTGTATTTAGTTTTATGGGGCGATAAAGCCAGTAACCGGCGCTCTTATCTACCGGTTGCAATTTGCCGTCCTTGATCTGGTAAGCTCCGTCATCCACGCCAGCCAGTAATTTATTGTCAACCACAGATAGGTTCCAGGAAAGGCTTTGTGATAATACCCTGAAATTATTAGGTGTGTAACTAAGATCGCTATTATTGCCAGCAGGTAACTCGTAAATGCCATTTGACAGGGCGAAGTATAGCTTATTGCCAAAAGTGGCTACCGAAAAGCCGCCCCCGTCTTTAAATACTGCGGGGTTGATATGTTTAACGGCATTATTATAGGCTATAAAATCTATCCCGTTATCAAGCCCAAGCCACACATTATGGTTATTATCCATAAACATGCTGCGTACATTGCTGTTTTGCAGGCCCTCTTTTTTGGAGATATTTTCAATTACGTTACCCTGTTTATTTACCTGGTAAACGCCGTTAGCATAGGTGCCTATCAAAAAGCTGCCATCGCCAAGTACCACCACGCCCGAAAAATGCTCGTGGTTATCAATGCCGAAACCATCGATATTGCAGCTTTTAAGCTGGTTCCCGTTTAATATGTAAACGCCATTTTTAGCTGTAGTAACCAGGCTCGAATCTTTATTAATGGCGGCAATTCCGGTGATGAAAAAGCCG
>NZ_DASVOB010000065.1:0-8083 GCF_036383575.1 Mucilaginibacter sp. | reverse complement strand
ACCACCCGCTGGACTTACAAACAAGATGCGCGCTATCGTGGACTTACAAGCACTTATTCAGGCTTAAAAGTTGCAAATATTGCCGGTCAAACTCAAATATACTGGAGTGCCGCCGCAGGTAAAGGCAAAGATTCAAAATCGTATGTTTTCCAGGCTATATGGAAAGATGGCAATATCAGCATACAAAACACTTTCAGTTTTAAAGCTGAAGGCGAATCGCCGCTGGCCTTGCCTAACGATTTGGCTATCAATAAAGAAAATGGCATAAATTACCTGTATGTGGTTTTAAACGGGAATAATCAGCTGGTAAAGATCAATTTAGCAGATAATAAAACCGTTTGGACAAGATCAACCGGAGTTGCTCCTTATGGTATTACCATAGCAAAGAATAAAATATTTTTAACCAACTGGGCCGGGCCGCAAGCTATTGATACATTGAAGCGTGAAACGGCAGGCGTACCTTATGGCAAGGCTTATATCGACCCCAAAACCGGTGCGACGGCGCAAGGCACAGTAATGGTTATGGATTTGGCTAAGGGTGATGTGATCAAAGAAATTACTGTTGGCCTGCACCCTAATGCCATTATCAATAGTGCCGATGAAAATTTTGTTTATGTGGCCAATGGTAACAGCGACATGGTATCGGTTATTTCAACAAGTTCGCTGCAAAATATAGCTGCAATTGACGTTAAATTAAACCCGGGCAAAAAAAGTTATATAGGTGATACGCCAAATGCTTTAGCTATAAATGCTGATGGCTCAATATTATATGTTGCAAACGGTTTAGATAACGCTGTGGCTATAGTAAAACTGGGCAGTAAAACATCACTTAAAGGAACCGGCAGTGATGAATTAAAAGGCTTTATCCCAACAGAAGCATATCCCGGCGGTTTGGCTGTTGATGGCAATAATTTATTTGTAACCAACCTGGAAGGCGAAGGCTCAAGGATAGGTACTGATGAAATAGGCAAAGGCAATTTAAAAGGTGATTTGCCATCCGGAGCTGATGTTACTGCTTACAACTCGCACCATTTAAAGGCTACAGTATCGATGATAGCCATTCCTGGCGATGCTTTACTAAAACAATATACTCAAAAGGTTCAAAATCTGAACCTGAGTTTCCGTCAGCAAATAGCGCAGTTATTGCCCCGTAAAAATATTGCACCCAAACCAATCCCCGAACGTATTGGTGAGCCATCTGTTTTTAACCACGTACTTTATATCATCAAAGAAAATCGTACCTACGATCAGGTTTTAGGCGATATGCCGGAAGGCGACGGCAATAAATCGCTTTGTATTTATGGCGATAGTGTTACTCCCAATCAGCATGATTTAGCACGCAATTTTTTACTGCTTGATAATTATTATGTTTCCGGCAAATGCTCGGCCGAAGGGCACCAGTGGACTGATGCCGCCATGGTTACCGATTATGTTGAAAAAAGTGTACGCTCGTGGTTTAGAAGCTATCCTCATGTGCAGGAAGATGCACTGGTTTACGATGGTAACGGTTTTATCTGGAATAATGCCGCCGATCATGGCAAAACGGTTAGAATTTATGGGGAAGCCTGTGCCGTGCATTTTGATGATAAGCTGAGCTGGAGCGATATTTATAACAACTATACAGCAGGTAAGCCTTTTGCATTTAAAAACACCAGCACCATTTCGCGGGTGAGACCGATGCTGTCGCAGAATTTCCCGGGATCCGACGAACACAAGATCAATGAACAGTTAAGGGCTTCTGCCTTTATTAAAGAACTGCATGAATATGAGCAAAAGCCCGGCGACCAGCTGCCGCAATTGATGATCATGGCCCTATCTGCCGATCATACAGTAGGCACCAGGCCCGGCTTCCCAACGCCTGATGCTATGGTAGCAGATAATGACCTGGCACTTGGCCGTATTGTTGAAGCCGTGTCAAAAAGCCGTTTCTGGAAAAACACGGTAATATTTGTCACCGAAGATGATTCACAGGCAGGGTGGGACCACGTATCAGCCTACCGTACTACAGGGTTTGTGATCAGTCCTTACAGCAGGTTGCAACATAAAGTAAGTAAAAATTATAACCAAACCTGTATCGTGCGTTCTATTGAGCAAATACTGGGCTTACCACCAATGAATATCATTGATGCAACTGCGTTGCCCATGTTTGATTGCTTTACCAGCAAGCCATCCCCATATACTTATACCAGTTTAAAAAACAGGGTGCCACTCAATAAAATCAGCCAGCCTTTTTCTTCGCTTAAAGGCCCTGCTTTGCATTTCGCACAGCTGTCATCAAGGCCTGAATATGATCACATTGACGGGGGAAATGACGATGTGATGAACAGGATCTTATGGTTTGCTGCTAAAGGCAAAAAAGCTTACCCGGCTAAGCTGGCAGGAAAAGATGAAGATGACGACTAATTAATAATCTCAATAACTTACAATACTTGTCATGTAATACTGGCTGCGTAACATCGCCTTATGTTACGTGATAAGTAGTTTGTATGCATTTTGGAAGGTGTATGGGGTGTTTTGTTTGATTATCAGAGTTTTAAAGAGCTGAAATCTTGAGGTTACATACGTAAAAATACGTTAAAAACACCTCGAAAATACCGTGAAAATACGGGTGCCCACGTTCACAATATTGCCTTATCTTTATTGTAAACCTCATCAACGCCTGCAAGCGATTAGTCAATCAATTTCACAACCTAACCAAAAAAATTATGAAAATTTCAGCGCTTGATGAAAGTGGCGAACCAGTTGACTGGTGGTTTATTTACAAAGTTCCACAGCTTGACGGAGGTGTGGGTAACGACAAAGCTACGGGGTATGAATATGTTTATTACGATTCCAAAATCGATGCAAATTCTGATGCCCGGCAAAGAGTAATTGAAAAATCTCCTAATGTTCTGAACAGCGACAAAGGTGCGCTCAACCTCACAATGGAATCGGTGTTCAAAAATTTCAAGACACCAGCTCCAACCACTGGCTGGATCCTTTACAACGATGAGATGCCCGAAAGCTTTAGCCTTAATAAGCATGACGATGGCACCAGGGGGCATACCAAAGGGGTATTGGCATTTGACACCGAATCTGAAACAGCATTTTGGTTGCTGCACTCATGGCCAAAATTTATGGAGCCGGGTGCAGAGAAAGATCCAACTCCCAAATATGGGCAAACATACCTGTGTATCTCATTAGATCTGAAAACTGCAAATGAAATTGCCGCACAAATGGTTAATCACCAGGAGCCGCAGATATATGATCATAATACTGCCAACTTGCCCGAAACAGATGATCTTTTTAAATTAACACAACCATTAGCAAACCATCCTGTTGCCCTGGGGGATTCGATTGATTTAACCTCGATTGGTGGTATGCCTTTCAAAGTTATAGCTAAGAACAGGGAGTGGAATAAAGATTTTTGGAATGAATTAGTGGGTATCGTTTTAGAAGATGATCTGGACGTTGAAACCTGGATCCGTGGCCCTATTCCACCTATTGCAGATAGCGCTGGTATTCATAAAACTTTTGATATTAAATATATCAACTTAGGCTTCATGGGCGCACATTGGGCCTGGCCCGAAACAAATGATCACGCCAAATGGGGAGTTACCTTACATGACCCATGGATTTGTGTTGGTGATATTAACCGCATGATCTCGCAACGAAAACGCGGAGGGGGGACTATCGCGTTTAAGAATCAAACTTTGTGGTCGGGGCTTTCTAAAACAAGTTTGCTTTTGGCGCCCCCGGGACATAACAGGACTGAAGCTCATGTCCTGATCCAAAAAACACATCACCTTCACGCGGAAGCCCCTCCAAGAACACCGCCGGTATAAAAAATCACAAACTATTCTTTTCGATACAGGTACTGTTTTTACAAGGCCTGTATCGAAAGAATAGAACAATAAGCTACCCATGACATCATTTAAACACTCAGCAGGACAACTTCTTCACTAAATTATGCTGGATCATTTCTGAAACCTCGAAAAAGGTCAACAGCTTTTGCTGCTCGATACCTGCCTCAGCCAGCTCATTTATTTTTTCAATGCTCAGCTCAATATGCGGTATGGAGCTGAGGGCCAGGGCCGAAAGTGATAAATAATGCTGGCGCCTGTCGTTCGGATTGATGCTTATTTGTATCAGCTCGCGTTTTTCCAACTCAAAAACAATCACTGCGGTGCGTGATTTATCGATCTGAAGAAGCTCTGAAAGCCTGTTTTGTGTAATCTGCTTCTCTTCAACAGCAAGCGTTAATAATGCTTCAAAATGATGATCGAGCTCAAAAGGAGAAAGCTCATTCAAGATCATTTTTGTGTATAGGTAGTTGATCTTTTTCAGTCGTTTTGATATCAATTGTACATTTTTCATATGCTTTTATGATAATAAGTCAATTCCCTTAATTAATTCGTTTCGCGCGATGATTCGTGTTCGGCACGTGCTTCCGCGATATCATACTCCAGTTCCGGATCGATATTCTGTGCCTCAACTTTCTTTGCTTTTTCCATCAGCTCTTCATAGTGTGCCTGCAAATAGGCCAGTTGTTTTTTTCCGTAGGAGAACCGGGTAAGCAGTACAAAGAGTACAGGCACAACAAAAATGGATATGGTTGATGACGCGATCATGCCCCCCAGCACCGTAACCCCAATGGTATTCCTGGATTCGGCACCTGCACCCGTAGCCAATACCAGTGGTAATACTCCTAAAATAAATGCTAAAGATGTCATGATGATAGGCCGTAAACGCAGGCGTACAGCCTCCAGTGTTGATTTGATCAGTTCTTCACCCCGGTCAACCCTTAGTTTGGCAAACTCTACAATAAGAATGGCGTTTTTTGCCGATAAGCCTATCAGTGTTATTAAACCAATTTGCGCATAAACATTATTGGTTATGGTGGGTGTGACAGATAGTGCAACTATAGCCCCAAACGCGCTGATTGGAACGGCAAGCATCACCGAAAAAGGTACCGACCAACTTTCATACAAGGCGGCGAGGAACAGGAATACAAAAATGATAGAGAACAGGAAGATATAAACCGTAATGGAGCCCGCTTTTATCTCCTCATAGCTTAAGCCCGAAAATTCATACGTGTAGCCGCGCGGTAAAGTCTTGGCGGCCAGTTGCTTTAATGCCTCGATAGTTTGGCCGCTGCTGTACCCCGGCGGAATAGCACCGTCAACCTCTGCCGAACGGAAAATGTTAAAGTGGGTGATCAGCGGTGCAGCAACAATTGGCTTGTAGCTGATAACCGTACTTAGTGGCAACATCTGTCCCGCTGAATTACGTACGTAATATTTGTTGATATCAGATACAAGCGCCCGATAGGAAGTATCCGCCTGAACCACTACGTGATATGTGCGGTTATACAGCGTGAAATTGTTTACAAACAAACTCCCCATATAAGCCTGCATTGTCGAAAATACATCCGAAATATTGATGCCCAGTTTTTCACATTTTTCCCTGTCAACATTCAATTCATAGCTTGGCGTATGCGCCGAAAAATAGCTGTACGCGCCTGCTGTTGCGGGGACTTTTTTGGCAGCCGCTACAAATTTTTTCACTGTTTTTTCAAAGGCATAAATATCGTCGGTAGTATTTCCCTGCTCTATCTGCATGCTAAAGCCAGCGGCCTGGCCTATGCCGCGGATGGGTGGAGGCTGGGCAACAACTACGTTGGCATTCTTGATCCCGGCTTTGGCAATTTTCTGTTTAATTACATTCATTAAACCCGGCACCCTGGTATCGGGAGTGGTGCGATCGTCCCAGGGGGTAAGCATGCAAAACATGGAGCCGTTGTTTGAGTTGGCCCCTCCATTAAGGATATTAAACCCGGAAATAGCCGTGTAGTGCAGTATGCCCGGGGTTGATGCCACAATTTTCATCAATTTGGTCATCACGTTAACAGACTGAATGGTTGACGATGCTTCCGGTAACTGATAAGTGATGTACAACCTGCCACCATCTTCGGAGGGTACAAAGCCCGAGGGTTTTATCTTAAACAAGATGTATGTGCCCGCACAAATACATGCCAGCACGATTATAACATAGCGGGCCCCTTTTATGCAGCGTTTTACGCTATCGGCGTAGCTGAATGACATTTTTTCAAACATCCTGTTAAAAGCATCAAAAAATCGGTCCAGCCAGTTTTGCTTTTGACCATTTACTTTGCTGGGCCGCAGTAGCAGTGTACACAATGCCGGGGTTAAGGAAAGCGCAACAAAGGCAGACAGCATAACTGATATAGCGATAGTAATAGCAAATTGCTGATATAAACGCCCGACTATTCCGGGTATAAAGCCAACCGGCACAAATACCGAGGCAAGGATAAGCGCGATGGCAATTACCGGGGCCGAGATCTCTTTCATGGCATGATAAGTTGCCTCCTTGGGCGACATCCCTTTTTCATCAATATAATGCTGCACTGCCTCTACCACTATAATGGCATCATCAACCACAATCCCAATAGCCAGCACAAAGCCAAACATGGTAAGGGTATTTATGGTAAACCCCAATGGTATAAAAAAGCAAAATGTAGCCAATATAGATACCGGAATAGCCATGATGGGGATCAGCGTTGACCGCCAGTTTTGCAGGAACAGGAATACCACTATAGCTACCAGGCCCAGTGCTTTAAGCAATGTGCCCACTACTTCCTGCATTGAAACCTTGATAATGGTTATGGATTCAAATGGTACTACATAATCCACATCGCTCGGAAATGATTTTTTGAGTTTTGCCAATGCTGCGTATACATTTTCGGCTGTTTGCAAGGCGTTGCTTCCGGGCGACTGATATACCTGGATGGTCGAAGCGCGGTTGCCATCGATAAACGCATTGCTTGAAAAAGTAAATTTACCCAGCTCAACCCTGGCAACATCTTTCAGCCGCACAAGCTGGCCTGTACCGGGAATAGTTTTGATAATGATGTTTTCGTATTCTGTAGCTTTATTCAGCATACCATTAACCAATATCCCGGTTTCATAAACCTGCGACGATGATTGCGGGGGCGCTCCAACAGCACCTGCCGCAACATACATGTTTTGTGATGACAGTGAGCTGGTAACATCGGCAGGGGTAAGGTTATAGGAAGCCATTTTATTAGGATTAAGCCATATGCGCATACTGAAGTTATCGGTACGCGCAGTTACATCACCCACACCCGGTACACGTAATATGGCATCCTGAATAAATGTGTTAGTATAGTTATCTAAAAAGGTAATGTTATGGGTATGCTTTGGCGAATAAATGCCTATCATCATTAACTGATCGGGGTTACTGGCGCGCACGGTTAAGCCCAGCTTGCTCACAACAGAGGGCAATAACGGCGAGGCGATCCCCACGCGGTTTTGTACGTTAAGTGCCGCGATATGTACATTGGTGCCAATTTTAAAAGTAACCCTGATGCTCATGCCGCCACTGTTGGTGTTGGTACTGGTCATGTATTCCATGCCGGGCGTTCCGTTTACCTGTTCCTCAATAGGGGTAGCAACGGTTTGCTCAACGGTTTGTGCATCAGCACCGGTATATGATCCGTTAACCGAAACACTTGGCGGTGAAATATTCGGGTATTGGTCGACAGCGAGGTTAAACAGGCATATCAGCCCTGAAATCATCAATACTATGGATATAACGATTGCAGTGACCGGCCTTTTTATAAATGTATTTGCGATCATCGTTATTCAGTTTTATGTAACTCACGGGATTTTTCAATCTCGTATTCCAGTTCGGGATCGATATTCTGGGCTTCAACTTTCCTGGCTTTTTCCTTCAGGCTTTCACTGTGGGCCTGAAGGTACTCCAGCTTCTCTTTACCATATGAAAAGCGGGTTATCACCACAAACAGCACCGGTACAATAAATATGGCTATGGTTGATGCAGTAAGCATACCGCCAAGCACAGTATAGCCAATAGTTTGCCGGGCTACCGCTCCGGCCCCTGTAGCCAGCACCAATGGCAGTACACCTAATATAAATGCCAGTGAGGTCATTACGATAGGCCTTAAACGGAGGCTCACTGCCTCAAGCGTAGATTTGATGAGTTCCTCTCCCAGGTCAACCCGAACTTTGGCAAACTCTACAATCAGGATGGCATTTTTTGC
>NZ_DASVOB010000064.1:0-4818 GCF_036383575.1 Mucilaginibacter sp. | reverse complement strand
TTGCCAGGAAATTTCCTTCCCATTGTTGCTGATCCTGCTTTGTATCCTGGCCGTGTTTGCACCATCATTTATGATGAACGGTGTACCTAAGGCCATGTTCTTGCCGCTGTCTCTTTCGATAGGTTTAACCATGATCGTGTCGTACATCATAGCACAAACGCTGGTGCCGATCATGTCGAACTGGCTTATCAAGGCCGAAACTTACCAGCACTATGAGCATGGCAAACTACACGCTCATGCCGGTGAAGCTATGGACAGGCCGGAGGAAGGGCAGGTAAACCATCACCTGCAGCAGGAACAAAAACATCCCGAAAAGAATGACCTGTTTGAACGGGTAAAAATTCGTTTCATGAACATCCTGCAAAAATGGATGCCGAATAAACGTGTAATTGTGCCTGTTTATCTTGTTATAGTGTTGTTGCTTGCAGGTGTATGCTTTGTTACCATAGGCAAGGATATGATGCCTAAGCTTAATAACGGCCAGTTCCAGATCAGGATCAAAGAACCCGACGGTACAAGGCTTGAGCGCACAGAAGATGGGTTGAAACAGGTATTGCAGATCATCGACAGTACCGTAAATCATCACGTAGCTATTACATCGGGCTATGTGGGGATTGTGCCCAGCAGCTACGGCACCAGTAACCTTTATGTGTTTAATACAGGTACACATGAGGCTGTGCTTCAGGTTAATCTTGACGAGGATTATCATATCAATATGGATGAGCTTAAGGATGCCCTCCGTAAAAACATAGCATCGCGTATACCCGATCTCCGTATTACTTTTGAACCTATCGACATGACTGAAAAGATCATGAGCCAGGGTGCATCTACCCCAATTGAAATAAGGGTGGCAGGTAAGGATATGGCACAGATAGAAGGCTATGCCAACAAAGTTTTGGCCGGGCTTAAAAAGATAGATTACCTGCGGGATGTGCAGATCAATCAACCGCTAAAATTTCCGGTGGTTGCCATCACGCTCGACAGGCTCAAAGCTGCTCAGTTGGGGCTGGATATTAAAGATGTTGCCCGGTCTGTTACAGCCAGTACGTCATCAAGTCGTTTTACGGAGAAAAATCTTTGGCTCGATGACAAATCGGCCTATACCTACCAGGTACAGGTGCAGATTCCGGAGTATGTGATGAATACTATGGATGAGTTGAAAGAGATCCCATTGGTAAAAGGCCAAAGTACACCGGTACTGGGCGATATTGCCAGCTTCAAGGTCAACTATGTCCCCGGCGAATATGACCGTACCGGTCCACGGCGCTTTTTAACGGTGAGCGCTAATATTTACAAGAGAGACCTGGGAACGGCTACCGCCGCTGTTCAGGACGTTATTAAATCGGTTGGCGCACCTCCTAAAGGCTTAATTGCAGAGGTTAAAGGGATGTCGAGCTTGCTAACGGAAACGTTGGACAGCCTGCAAAACGGTTTGATGTTTGCCATTTTGGTGATCTTTTTACTGTTGGCCGCCAATTACCAGTCGTTTAAATTATCGCTTACAGTGTTATCCACCGTGCCAGCGGTAATATTAGGCTCGCTAACAGCCTTGCTGCTTACCGGGTCAACACTTAACCTACAGAGTTATATGGGGATGATCATGTCAACAGGGGTATCGGTAGCAAACGCCATCCTGATCGTGACCAATGCCGAGACCCTGAGGTTGGATTATAAAGACTCCACAAGGGCTGCCATTACCAGTGCGTCCATCCGGTTAAGGCCCATCCTCATGACCAGTTTAGCCATGATGGCCGGTATGGTCCCCATGGCATCGGGTATGGGTGAAGCCGGCGAACAAACCGCTCCATTAGGCAGGGCCGTTATAGGGGGCTTGTTTGCCTCAACCTTAGCCGCGCTGTTTATCCTGCCACAGGTATTTGCCTGGGTTCAGCAAAAAACTACTTATGATTCCCCTTCCCTGTTAAAGGATGTAAACGTTAATCAACCGCAACAACTTGAAACTTCCAATAGCTAAAATATCATGAAACTAAAATATATCATACTGCTAAGCAGTATCAGCCTGATGGCCGCATGTGCAGGCAATCAAAAACCGGTGGATATGACAGAAACAAAATCCACCAAAAAAGTAACCGGGTATGAAACCGGCAAAGTATCCGAAAAAGCACTGTCGAGCGAAGCCCGGCTTCCCGGTCAGTTAAAACCTTATAACGAAGTAAACCTGTTTCCTAAAGTAAACGGGTTTGTGAAAACCGTTTTTGTTGACCGGGGTACACTGGTTAAAAAAGGACAACTGTTAATCACCTTGGAGGCTCCCGAAATGGAATCACAACTACAGGCTGCCGATTCGCGCTATATGCAGGCCAAGGAAAATGCTGTTGCCAGCAAGGAAAAGTATCAGCGATTAAAAGAGGCCGCAAAAGAGCCCGGCTCGGTATCGCCGCTTGAACTGGATAATGCACTGGCAAAAATGAAAGCCGATGAAGCCATGGCCCGGTCAGAAAACTCTATCGTTGCATCTGTGCGCACCATGCAGGATTATCTGAATATCCGCGCACCTTTTGATGGTATGATCATTCAACGTAACGTATCACCGGGTGCTTTGGTAGCTCCGGGTAAAGGCACCGATTTGCCTATGCTCATTTTGCAGGATACCCGAAAACTACGTTTAGAGGTTTATGTCCCCGAAGATTATGTGGATAAAGTTGATCTTAAACAACCCGTTAAATTCACTTTTAACGCTATGCCAGGGCAGGAACAAACGGCTAAGATAAGTCGTTCGGCTAATGCTTTAGGGAGCATGCGTTCTGAAGCTATTGAGATAGACGTTTTAAACCTCCAGGGGATATTAAAACCGGGTATGTATGCTGAAGTTAAGATCCCGATGTTATCTGGCGCAAAATCACTGCTTGTTCCAAACAACGCCATCATCCGTTCAACCGAGCGGGAATATGTAATTGCTGTAAAAAATGGCAAAGCTGTTTTAACAGATATCAAGGAAGGATTAACAAGGCATGATTCAACCGAGGTGTTCGGTAACCTGAAGGCCAATGATCCCATCCTCAAAAACGCAAGCGACGAGGTGAAGGAAGGGGCGATGATTCAATGATGTTGTTAGTGGGTTGCTAATTCCCTCTTGAGGGCGGGGTTATTGTATGCTAATTATATATCTGCAAGTTCAAAATTATAAGCGAAGTAATCGCCGGCGCTTAGCTGTGCGTGTTTTAAGAACTAAAGATTAGCATATAATAGCCCTGCTCTTTAAAGGAGAATTTAAAAGTTTCGTTACACAAAGCTCAGCTTCGCCTGTTGCTCATCTACCTCTAAAGTTACCTCGCGCCCCAACACCAGGCTATTATTATCCGGAATATGCCCCGCCGGGAAATCAAAACATACCGGGTAATTATAATCTTTAACAATGTCCGTTACTATTTGTGACACGGTTTGGCCAAAGGGGATATCATTATCTTTAATATCGGTAAATCCACCCACTACCACACCCGCCAGATTTTTTAGCTTTCCGGCCCTGTCCAACATGCGCAGCATCCTGTCTACCGAATAAAGGTATTCGCCTACATCTTCAATAAACAGGATCTTGCCGGTATAATCCAGATCAGATACCGAGCCGGAAATAGCTACCAGCAGGGATAAGTTGCCGCCAATTAGTACGCCTCCAGTATTGCCCGGTTTGTTGATATTATGGGTTGTAAAATCATAGTTCAGTTCTTCGCCAAACAGGGCTCGCCTCAAAGTATCTATCGAATGTTTGGACGCATCCGGAATATTAACCGGCATTTGCCCGTGAATGGTTTGCGCTCCGTAATTGGCAAACAAGTGGGTATGAAGCACCGTGATATCACTAAAGCCGATGAGCCATTTTGGATTTTGCGCCAATCGGCCAAAATCAACCTTGTCAATCATCCTGACGGTTCCGTAACCGCCGCGGGCAGCTATGATGGCTTTGATACTGTCATCGTCAATAAAGCGCTGCATATCCGCCGCACGCAACTCGTCATTACCTGCAAACTGGTGAAATGAGGCATTTACGGTATCGCCCAACACAACTTCCAGTCCCCAGCTTTGTAGCAATGCAATGGCGTCCGTCATAGGGTTAGGTAGTTTTTTTGCCGGGCAGGTGATAGCTATTTTATCGCCTTTTTTGAGGTATGGTGGTTGAATTTGAACCATGATTTTAAAGATTTAACGATTGCCTTGATTATTAAAGTCAAAATTCAGGAAATCCTTAAATCATGAGCATCATGGTTCAGGTATTTTCCGATTGAAATGAATTATCTTTGCACA
Source organism: Mucilaginibacter sp. (assembly GCF_036383575.1). Lineage (GTDB taxonomy): Bacteria > Bacteroidota > Bacteroidia > Sphingobacteriales > Sphingobacteriaceae > Mucilaginibacter. Next base: position 558 of record NZ_DASVOB010000064.1, on the reverse strand, counting down.
CTATTTACCAAGGCGATATTTAATGTCACAACTCAACAAATATAAACGATTCACCATTACATCGGCCCTGCCTTATGCCAACGGCCCCTTACATATCGGTCACCTCGCGGGCGCGTACCTGCCGGCAGATATTTTTGTGCGGTACTTAAGGCTCAAAAAAAAGGATGTAGTGTATATATGCGGTTCGGATGAGCATGGCGCGGCCATCACCATCAAAGCCAAAAAAGAAGATACTACCCCGCAGGCTATTATTGATAAATATCACAAGCAAATAAAAGATAGTTTTGAAGAGTTCGGGATTGCGTTTGACATTTATCACCGAACTTCGTCGCCTATTCATCATGAACTGAGCCAGGAGTTTTTCCTGAACCTGTATGAAAAGGATGAGTTTATTGAGAAATTCTCCGATCAGTATTTTGACGAGGATTACCAGCAGTTCCTGGCCGACCGTTACATCATTGGCACTTGCCCAAATTGCGGCAATGAAAATGCTTATGGCGATCAGTGCGAGCGTTGCGGTACTTCCCTTAGTCCTACGGACCTTATTAACCCGATCTC
>NZ_DASVOB010000063.1:0-8825 GCF_036383575.1 Mucilaginibacter sp. | reverse complement strand
GATGTTCTACAAAACCGAAAAGGCTGGTGAGGAAGAAGCGCACATGGCCGAAACGGGTAGAGAACTGGGTTTGGATATGGCTGTGCTTAGTGTTGATGATTGTAAAAAGCTGCAACCAAAATTGGAGCTTGATGTGTTGGGCGCGGTACATTACCGTTGCGATGCGCACCTGTCGCCAAATAAACTAATGGCTGCTTTGATCAAACACCTGAAAGCTGTTGGTGTAAAGCTGGTTGCCAATAAAGAGGTTACCAAAATTGAAACCAAAGGCGGTAAAGTGAGCAAGGTATTGGCAGGCAACGAAGAGTTTACTGCCGATGAATACATTATTGCGGGCGGCTCATGGTCGCCGGCTATTGGGAGATTACTGGGTTTAAAGATCCTGTTGATGCCAGGCAAAGGTTATTCCTTTAATGTAAAGGATGATACCGAAACTATGCACATCCCCGCTTTATTAGCTGAAGCCCGTGTTGCTATTACCCCAATGAATGGCGGCTTGCGTTACGGCGGCACTATGGAACTTGATAAAATCAACGACCGTATCAACATGAACCGCGTAAAAGGCATTGTTGAATCGGTACCTAAGTATTTCCCGGGTTTAAAGCCTGCAGTTCCGGAGCAAAAGGATATTTGGTTTGGTTTCCGGCCTTCGTCTGCCGATGGTCTGCCTTATATCGGCAAAAGCAAGCAGTATTGTAATCTTACTGTTGCAACAGGGCACGGCATGATGGGTTTAAGCCTTGGTGCTGCAACCGGTTTGCTGGCAAGTGAAATTATATCAGGTAAACCAACCACTATCGATATCAAAGAATTTGCTCCCGAAAGATCTTAATTTAAACAATTGGTGACCCTTCCGGCTTGCCGGAAAAACAGAACCGTTCATCACCCCTGATGAGCGGTTTTTTGCTTTGGCAGGTGTGGCTTTTATTACATGGATCATAAAAAACGCATCAAAAACCGGTTTTCTGCGTAAATTAGATAGTTTTGACAAAATGCTTAATAGTTGTTTAATTGACAATTAAAGGTATTTTATTCGGTCAAATTATGGATGAATCAACTATAGTTTTGCTTTTAAGTGTTTGTATAACATTTAATTGAATTTTTATTTGCTGCATAAAAGTGAGTTTTTCGGTCAATTTTAGCAGGGGTATCAACCATAAATTACCAAATATTGCCCGTATTTTATCCTTTTAACTTCATTTGTTGGCAAATTAAGTTAAGTAATTGTAAATTCAACAAGTATTAAACAATGTAGCAGATGAAAGTTTTACAATTTACCATCCCGGTTCCGCACGATAAAAGTGTGATTGCAGAAAAGGTTTGTTTGCCTTATCATTATCCCTACCTGCACCGCCACAAAGAAATTCAGCTTACCTGGATCCAGCAGGGGGAGGGCACGTTGATAGCCGGAAATAACATGCATGATTACTCTGCCGGCGATCTGTTTTTGATAGGTGCTAACCTGCCGCATGTGTTTAAAAGCAACCCCGAATATTTTGCACCCAACGCCAATAAACAAATAGAAGCACTTACTATATTTTTTAACCCGGAAGGAGCTTTAGCGCCGCTGTTTAATTTGCCCGAGCTTAAACCAAGCCTCATATTTATGCAGCAGCATCAGCAGGGCTTTAAATTGCCGCATTCTGTTGTTGATAAAGTATCGCAGATCATGATCGCTTTGCAAAAGGCTTCCGGTCCCGATCAGCTCATCCAGTTTTTTCATTTGCTTAAGGGGCTTACCAATATCAAAGGCAAACTTGACCCTTTGTCAACTTACGGCAACTTGCCGGGCATTACCGAAAATGAAGGGATAAGGATAGGTAATATCTACAACTATATTATGCAGCACTACAGCGAGCCAATCACGCTTGAGGATGTAGCTAAAGTTGCCTATATGACGCCTGAGTCATTTTGCAGATATTTCAAAAAGCATACAGGCCATACGTTTATTTCTTTCCTGAACGAGATCCGTATTAACGAGGCCTGCAAAAAGCTCATCGCCCATAAGTTTGAAAGCATCAACACTGTTGCTTATAAATGCGGCTTTAAAAGCATCACCAACTTTAATAGGGTATTTAAATGCGTAATTGGTAATTCGCCCCGCGGTTATCTCGATTCTTACAACAATAATCTCATCAGCCTTAACAGGGCTGCAAGCTAAATACAGCGCGCTTTATTATTTAATCAAACATACCACCACATCGTGTTTATACATCCCTCTAAAACTGTAAAAGGGCTAATCTTTTGCGCCCTTACTATTGGTACCCTGAGTTTAAATGCGCAAACTGCCGCGCCTGGTAATTTGTATGAGCAAACCAGCGAAATAGCCGGTACTATTATCCGGTACGGGCAGGATATGAATGCCATACATGATTTTTATTCGCCTTACAATGTTAATGAGCGTGGCGAAGATCAGTACAAGCAGGATGTCATTAACTCGCCCGAGCAGCGCAAAAGGCTCATTGAGGTTGATAACGATTACCTGAAACAACTGGAGCAAACAGACTTTAATGCCCTCAGCATTTACGGCAAGGTAGATTATATCCTGCTTAAAAAACGCATCAACTTTGATCTGAAGGATTTGAAGAAGGAAGAAGACCTGTACAGTCAGGCTGCAAAATACATTTCATTTGCCGATGAGATCTACGCGCTGGAACAAAAGCGCCGCCGCGGAACATTTGTAGATGGCGAAAAGGTTGCAGGCGACCTGAACAAGATATTGAAAGAACTTAAGGCCGATACTACTGCTTTTCACAAACTCCCTTCGTTGGATATGCCCGTAGCTAAAGTAACTAAAGCTGCTTTAGTGGGGCTAAGAGGTCGCTTGAAAGACTTTTTTGGCTTTTATAATAAGTATGATCCTTCATTCACATGGTGGGTGCCTGAGCCTTATAAAGCCGTTGATAGCGCGCTGGGCAGGTACAGCGAACTGGCTATCAGTAAAGGCAAGTTGAATACCAGCCAGAAAAGCGATAGCAGCGGTATCAAAGGCGTGCCTATTGGCAGGGAAGAGTTGATTAGCCAATTACAGGCGGAAATGATCCCTTACACACCCGAAGAGCTTATTAAACTGGCCAATAAAGAGTTTGCCTGGTGCGATAAGGAAATGCTGAAAGCATCGCAGGAAATGGGTTTTGGCAGTGACTGGAAAAAAGCCCTCGAAAAGGTAAAAAATAGCTATGTTCCGGTAGGGCATCAGCCTGAGTTAATTGTTAAGCTATATAACGATGCCCTTAGTTTTATCAAAGAACGCGACCTGATCACGATACCGCCGCTTGCCGAAGAAACCTGGGGCATGGTGATGATGTCGCCGCAGAGGCAGCTGGTTAACCCGTTTTTTACCGGCGGTAAGGAGATCAGTATCTCGTACCCAACCAATACCATGCAGTATGACGACAGGCTGATGAGCATGCGCGGCAACAACCTTTACTTTTCAAGGGGCACTGTGCAGCATGAGCTGATCCCTGGTCATAACCTTCAATATTTTATGAACAGCCGTTACAAAGCTTATCGCCAGGATTTTGGGACGCCATTCGCTATTGAAGGCTGGGCTTTATACTGGGAATTACTATTGTATGATAAAGGCTTTGCCAAAACTCCTGAAGAGCGGGTAGGTATGCTGTTTTGGCGCATGCATCGTTGTGCCAGGATCATATTTTCGCTCAACTACCATTTAGGCAACTGGACACCACAGCAATGTATCGATTTTTTGGTTGACCGCGTAGGTCATGAACATGCTAATGCCGAAGGTGAAGTAAGGCGCTCATTCGAAGGTGGCTACAGTCCGCTTTATCAGGTGGCTTACCTGTTAGGTGGTTTGCAGTTAACAGAATTGAGGAAAGAACTGGTTGACAGCGGTAAAATGACCTTTAAACAATTCCATGATGCCGCTATCAAAGAAAACCTGATCCCGGTTGAAATGCTTCGTGCGACATTAACCAACCAGGCATTAACCAAAGATTTTACAACAAGCTGGAAATTTTACGATTTCGGAAGCAAATAGTTAATAAAACAGCATTAATGGAAAGCTTTAAGCTTTATGCTTTCAGCTTTTAGCTAAAAAAAATTATGGAGAACAGCACTTCTTTTAAGCCTTCGTTGCGGTTAATGGATGCCACCATGCTGGTGGCCGGCAGTATGATTGGCTCCGGTATTTTTATTGTGAGCGCCGATATTACCCGCAATGTGGGCAGTGCAGGCTGGCTGCTATTTGTTTGGCTCATCACCGGTTTTATGACCCTTACCGCCGCCCTGAGTTACGGCGAACTGAGTGCCATGTTCCCGAGGGCTGGAGGTCAGTACGTTTACCTGAAAGAGGCATACAGTCCATTAGTAGGTTTTTTATACGGATGGAGTTTTTTCACCGTGATCCAAACGGCTACTATAGCCGCGGTGGGTGTGGCCTTCGCTAAGTTTACCGCGTACCTCATCCCGCAATTAAGTGAAAGCCTCGTTGCTGTCGATTTGGGCTTCGTGACCATATCACCGGCGCAGCTGCTTTCAATTTTGGTGATCGTGTTTTTAACTTATATCAACACCCGCGGCGTTAACAGCGGCAAAATTGTGCAGACTATTTTCACCATGGCCAAACTGCTGAGCTTGCTGGGGTTAATTGTGTTCGGATTGTTTTCTTTAAAAGCTTCGGTGTGGAACGAGAACTGGAAGAATGCCTGGAGCATGCATAGTCTAAGTGCTAATGGTTCCATTGCTTCGTACACTACCATCGCTGCTTTAGGCGCAATCGCGTCGGCAATGGTTGGTTCCATATTCAGCGGCGATTCATGGAACAACGTAACTTTTATAGCAGGCGAGATCAAAAACCCGAAAAGAAATATCGGTTTAAGTTTGGCGCTGGGTACGCTGATCGTGACGGTAATTTACATTTTAACCAATGTAATGTATACGGGCGTACTTTCCCTGCATGATATAGCCTCGGCCGATAAGGACAGGGTAGGCGTAGTTGCATCACAGCACATATTTGGCAGTTCGGGTACAGTGATCATTGCCTTGCTCATCATGGTATCCACCTTTGGCTGTAATAACGGGCTGATCATGTCGGGTGCGAGGGTTTACTATTCTATGGCTAAAGACAGGCTTTTCTTTAAAAAAGTAGGCACGCTAAATAAAAATTCCGTACCGGGCTTTGGTCTGTGGCTGCAATGTGTTTTTGCATGCCTGTGGAGCCTGAGCGGTAAATATGGCGATCTGCTGGACATGATCTCGTTTGTGGTCGTTGTTTTTTATGTGCTTACCATTATCGGTATTTTTATCCTCCGCAAAAAAATGCCTAATGCCGAGCGTCCTTACAAAGCATTCGGCTACCCGGTGTTACCTGTTATCTATATCATTATGGGGATAGCTTTTTGCCTGTTGCTCATCAAATACAAACCGGCCTATACCTATCCAGGCCTGATCATCACTTTAACCGGCATCCCGGTTTATTACCTGATAGGCGGCAGCAAAAAGCGTCAGATCGCCGAACTCCCTGTTGAAAGTTTATAGATATCATTCATGAAAAAGATCTTATCGCTGCTATGGCTCATTACTATGGGCATAGCAGCTGTTGCTCAAAATGGAAACTTTGTTAAGCTAAGCACAGCTAAGTTTTCAACCGGTAACGACGCAACCTGGAAAGAAACCGGTTTTAACGATACGAACTGGAAAAGAATTAAAGTTGGCGATGTATGGCAAGAGCAGGGCTACCCCGATTATCACGGCTTTGCCTGGTACCGCATCCATGTAGTTATTCCATCTGCATTAAAAAAGCAATCGGTTTGGGGCGATAGCCTGCGGGTATTCCTTGCCCATGTTAATGATGTTGATGAAACTTATTTTAACGGCAAGTTGATTGGTAAAACCGGGGCATTTCCCGAAGATAAGGGAGGCTATGTGAGCAAATGGCCGGCAGTACGTAATTATTGCGTAGCAGCAAATGATCCGGCTATTAAATGGGATCAGGAAAATATCATCGCTATCAAAGTTTACGATGGCGGCGGTTCGGGCGGTATTTTTATGGGTGCACCCTATATCGATATGCTCGAAAAATTTGACGGCATCGTTTTCACCCAAACCGAGATCAGCTTTTTATCCAACGCACAGGCTGTACGCAAATTAACTGTAGGTAATAGTTTTAAAACTAATATCGCAGGCAAATTTCATTACCGGATAGTTGACGAGGTTACTCAAAAAACGATTGCCGAAAAAACTGGAAACGCAAACCTGCCATCATTGGGCAAGGAAACTTATACGCTTGCTTTTCCGCATCGTGAGGGCATCAAGCTGTTTTATGAATTTACTGAAAGCGCGTCCGGCAAGACTAAAACTTTTGCCGAGATTGCCCCATATCTGCTCACTCCCAAAGCATCCCATAAACCGATGATCAACAGCGCTGGAGTTTTAGGTGTGCATCCGGGTTCGCCGGTGCTTTTTAAGATCCCGGCAAGCGGGCAAAAGCCGTTGAAATATACTGTTAAAAATCTACCGCAAGGTTTAAACTTTGATCCTAAAACAGGCATCATAACCGGTATTGCACCCAAGGCCGGAAATTACCCGGTATCAGTTTCCGTAAGCAATACTTTAGGGAAAGATGAAAAAATATTGACCATTAAATCGGGCAAACTGTTGGCGCTTACCCCGCCCATGGGCTGGAACAGCTGGAACTGCTGGGGATTAAATGTAAGTGACGAAAAGGTAAGGCTTTCGGCCAAAGCCATGGTTGATAAAGGGCTCACCGAATACGGCTGGAACTATATTAACGTGGATGACGGCTGGCAGGCACCCGCAAGACAACAAGACGGAGAAATTGCCGCCAACGAAAAGTTTCCGGATATGAAAGCTTTAGGGGCACATCTGCATCAGCAAGGATTAAAGTTTGGTATTTATTCGTCGCCGGGAGCAAAAACCTGCGGTGGATACCTGGGTTCGTTGGGGCATGAGGGGCAGGATGCCGGCACTTATTTTAACTGGGGTGTTGATTATTTAAAGTACGATCTGTGCAGCTATTCAGATCAAACAGCAGGAGATACCACGTTGTTTGCACAGCAAAAGCCGTACATGGTAATGCGCGATGAGCTGGCTAAGCAGCAGCGTGATATTGTTTACAGCATTTGCCAGTACGGCATAAAAGATGTTTGGAAATGGGGCGCGCAAATGAACGGCAACCTGTGGCGTACTACCGAGGATATTACCGATACCTGGGAAAGCCTTTACGGTATCGGCTTTAGCCAAACCAATAATGCGGCCTATGCCGGGCCGGGAGGGTGGAATGACCCCGATATGCTCATTTTAGGCAGGGTAGGCTGGGGCGAAAACCTTCATCAAACTAATCTAACCCCCTACGAGCAATACACCCACATGAGTTTGTGGAGCCTTTTATCAGCCCCGTTATTAATTGGCTGCGATATGGATAAGCTTGATGAGTTTACCCTTAACCTGTTAAAAAACCGCGAGGTAATTGCTATAGATCAGGACGTGGCAGGCAAACAGGCCGAGCGAGTGATCAACGATAAACAGATCCAGGTTTGGGTTAAGCAACTGGCAGATGGCAGCAAAGCTGTGGGTATTTTCAATCTTGGTGAAAAATACTTGAAGTATACGCTTGATTTTAAGAATATCCATATAGGCAAGGTTAAAATAGTGCGGGATCTCTGGCAGCAAAAAGATATTGCTAAAAATGTTGCTGCTGTGTATTGTAATATCCCCCCACATGGGGTAAGGTTTTATAAATTGATGTAAACAAGACGTTTGCCTGTGTGTTGAGTACTTAACAGCTTGACCGTTTTTTAATCTGTTTTGAAGTTGTGTTGTAGAAATAAGATAAAATCCTGCTATAACTGGTTAGGAATCTTCAGTACACATCATAAAAGGTTAAATATATTTGCTTGCGCAAAATAATGGCGTAAGCCCTCGTTTTTTATTAAAATATCTGCCATGGCTAACAACTTTAAAGAAGAAAGCACCGAAGAAATAAATATCATCATGCAGCAATCGCAAAGCGCGTTTGAGGCTTACCAAAAAACAAATGCCGAACAAAAGGCCCTGTTTTTAGAAGCTATTGCTGATGAAATAGAAGCAATAGGCGATGCCCTGCTTCAAAAAGCAGCTGAAGAAACTAATCTTCCGTTACCCCGTTTAACCGGCGAACGCGGCCGTACAACAGGTCAGCTGCGCATGTTTGCAGGTATGCTGCGCGAAGGAAGCTGGGTTGAAGCCAGCATTGATACCGAACTGCCAAACAGAACACCATTACCACGCCCTGATCTGCGCAAAATGCTTGTTCCCCTGGGACCGGTAGTTGTTTTTGGCGCGAGTAACTTTCCGTTCGCATATTCAACCGCGGGTGGTGATACGGCCAGCGCTTTGGGCGCAGGTTGTTCGGTAGTGGTAAAAGCGCACCCTGCCCACGCCGAAACTTCAGAATTGGTTTACCAGGCTATCAAAAAAGCGATAGTTAGCTGCAACATGCCGGAGCATATTTTTCAACACGTACACGGTACTTCGTTTGAAAGTGGCAAAGCTTTGGTACAGGCAGATGATACTGCTGCGGTAGGCTTCACAGGCTCAACTGTTGGTGGTTTAGCCTTATTAGATTATTCATCGAAACGGAAAAAGCCAATCCCTGTATTTTCGGAAATGGGCAGCATCAACCCGGTTATATTTTTACCGGATACCTTAAACAAAAACGCTGCCGACCTGGCCGCACAATATACAGGCTCCATTACTTTGGGCGTGGGCCAGTTTTGTACCAATCCCGGCTTAATGCTGGCTATTAAAGGTGAAGGACTGCATAACTTTTTCACCCAGTTGGGTAATGGTATTGCGGGTGT
>NZ_DASVOB010000062.1:0-9955 GCF_036383575.1 Mucilaginibacter sp. | reverse complement strand
CGCCATAAAAGCGGTAAAACAGCCGATGACGGCCAAAACAGTCAGTTCTGTATCAGTAAACAGCGGGTAAACCCTGCCCAGCAAAAATACCCCGGCGGCCACCATAGTAGCCGCGTGAATCAACGCTGAAACCGAAGTTGGGCCTTCCATTGCATCGGGCAGCCAGGTATGCAGCGGGAACTGTGCCGATTTAGCTGCAACAGCCATAAACACACCCAACCAGGCAATGTATTGCCAGATAGCTGGCATCTGACCTGTAGCTGAGATCCATAAACCATCATGTACGACAGATTTAAAAACCAGGTTATTGGTAATAAAAAGTTCGGCTATATCAAACGTGTGGAATTGGGCAAAAATGATAATAATTGCGCTCAGCAAACCGATATCACCAACCCTGTTCATGATAAAGGCTTTTTTGTTAGCCTGTACCGCCTTATCCTTAGTAAACCAAAAGCCAATAAGCAGGTATGACGAAAAACCCACCAGCTCCCAGAAAGCGTAGAACAGCACCAGGCTATCCACCACAACCAAACCCAGCATACTGAAACAAAAGAAGCTGAGGTAAGTGAAGTAGCGGCTATACCTGTCGTCATGCTTCATGTATGCAGTAGAGTAGATATGCACCGGCAAAGCGATCAGCGATACCAGTAGCAACATCAGCGCTGAAAGGTTATTAAGCAGGATGCCCGCAAAGACTTTGGTAGTGCCAATGGTAAACCAAAGCGTTTGAATATGCAACGGTTGCTGGTTCCACACCCTTGCAAATACTATGGCTGATAAAACACACCCTATCAAAATAGCCAATATTGATATCCAGCCAGCCAATTTACTTTTTACCGGCAGACAAAAATTGATCAAAGCAGCAAACAACGGCAAAGCCACAGCTGCTACGGTGTAGCTGATGATGGTATCGGTATATGGTAATGAGCTACTCAATTGGTATTAATATTTAGAGAAGAAGGTATTGAGTCAATTCCTGAAACATAGGTTAATTCAAATTTATTAGAGGCTCCGTCATTGAAAAATATGTTATACAGTTTTTCAATTCTCTCTCGCGAAGAAAATGGATATTTCACGCCATTAATTATGAACAATAATTTATCATCATTATGATACGCTTTTAGATACTGTTCATACTGCTTAGAAAGACTGCTTAACTTAGCCTGATAACTTTTAATGGCATATGATTTGGTAATAACCACAAGCGTTTTTCCCCTTTGAGATCCGTTGGAAAGTGAATCCTGAGCATTTTTTAGAATACTAATGCTCAAAACATTATTTGGATCCAGGGTCTTTAATTCTTTTTCGGTAGACGATTTCCCGTTTAAAACGTATGTAATACTATCTAATTTAATTGAGGCATAAGTATCAGTAGGAGCTGTTTGAAGGCTTTTAGTATTTATTAAGATAGCTCCATCTTTAGCTCCTTTGCCATAAATATTTTCTGATCCCGGAGGATTTAAAACCTCAATAGCAGCTATATTATTTGTATCAAACGGCTTGCTATCTTCATCATAAATAATCCCATCAATCACTATAAGCGGTTTACCTTTTATGTGTATCAGATCATAAATCTTTTTTACAGAGGTATTTTTTGAAGAATCTGCTTTTTGAGCAAATCCAACAACCGGCAGCAATAAACCCATGTAAAACAGTATAATACTCAGCTTCTTCATTCTCTAATTCCTCAAATTCTTAATCTCATCCGGATCAATGGTTTTATATCTCCGGTAAACATTCAGGATAATAGCCAGGGCAACCGCCGTTGTTGCTGCCGCCAGCACAATAGCAAACAGGGCGAATACCTGCCCGCCGTTGTTTAGCTTATCATATTTTCCAAAAGCTACCAGGTTTAAAATAGCAGCGTTCAGCATCAGCTCAATACCTATTAACACCTGTATCGAATTGCGTTTAGACACGATCATGTACATGCCAATACAAAACAATAATGCACCCACCAGTAAAAAATCGGTTAATGTAATCATGCCCTGCCCTCCTTACGTGATAAATGCGCCGCACCCACCAAAGCCATCAGCAATAAAACAGAAATAGCCTCAAAAGGCAGCAGGTAAGTGGTCATTAAATTAATGCCGATATTCTCGGTCATCAACGTAGTTGGTACGATCTCATTTTTTTGCGCGATGGACTGCTTTACCCATGGCAGGTTATCGGCATCTGCTTTAAGGATAATATTTACGATGACCGCTAAAAACAACACCGCCAGTATAACTGCCGGTACTTTAGCCATGTTAATGAATTTCCCTTTTTGCTTTTGGATCACATTCAAGGTTTCGCGGCCGGAGAGCATGAAAGCGAAAAGTATAAGCACCAGGATCCCTCCTACATAAATCACCACCTGTGTTACCGCCACAAAATCGGCAAGGGCCAGTACATACAAGCCAGCCAGTGCAAACAAGGTCACAAAAAATATAAAAATACTCCTGACCAGGTTCTTGCTTAACGCAGCATAAAGGGCCGAACTCACCGCGATAAAGCTCATCACATAAAACAACACGCGCACTAAGCTCATGCCCCACCCTCCTTTTGCTTCATGGCAGCTAATTTGGCAGCTTGCTTTTCGGCCTGTTGCTTATCAAAAAGGGCACGCTTTTCGGCGGCATCTTCAGCCGTCATGTCTGAAAACTGGTAAACCAAATCACTCAATTGGAAAACGGTTTTATCATACTGGTTGGTCATGGTGATGCATTCGGTTGGGCACACTATAGTGCATAGACCGCAATACATGCACTTCGCCATATCAATATCAAACTTGGCGGCATACAAGCGCTTGGTTGTACCATCGGATGTTTGGCCGATAGCCTCCGTAGCCTTGATCGATTCAATATCGATACAATTCACCGGACAAACCTTTGCGCAAAGGTCGCATACTATACAATCGTCCATTTCCACATCCAGCTGGTAACGGCCTACTTCAGGCACCGGCAGTTGCTGCTTAGGATATTGGATAGTATTGGTACCATGTTCCAGCTGCTTAAAGTAATTGCTATTGCTTACGGTCACAATCTCCCTTTTGCCGTTACCCGCAAAAAGGTGGCGTATGGTAAGGCTTAAACCTTTCCATGCAGTTGTAAACGCTTTTATTACTTTCTGAACCATGATTTTTAGGATTTAAGGATTACCCTGAATTTCCTATGTTACTTTATATTGTATTACTATTTTTCCTAATCTCTAAACTCCAACCTCTAATCTCTCTCCCCAATCACATCAACCACAATCGCCACACGCCCGATACCAGCATGCAGGCAAAAGCCAGTGGGGTTAATACCTTCCAGCAAAGGTTCATCAGCTGGTCAACCCGTAAACGGGGCAATGTCCACCTGATCCACATTTGTACGCCTACAAGGGCTAATGTTTTTATCACCACCCAAAATATACCCCACGCCACATTGGTTGTCCATGTTGCCAGTTTAACGCCTCCTATGTTAGGTAATGGCGTATTCCAGGCACCTAAAAACAAGATCACTGCTATCATAGATACCAGGAACATCATCGAATATTCGGCCAAAAATACCAGCGCAAAGCGGATCCCCGTAAACTCGGTATGGAAACCGGCAACTAACTCCGACTCCGCCTCCGGGATATCAAAAGGGGCACGGTTACTTTCGGCCAGTGAAGCTATAAAATAGATCACAAACGAGATCAATAAATGTGGTGCGCGGAAAACATTCCAGCTAAAAAAGCCACCTATTTGAGATACATCCCAAAAGCCGGCGAACTTTATCTTTTCGGTTGCCAGGATTCCCTGCTGTGCCGAGATCGCTTGCAAATCCAGCGTTTGTGCTATCATCACTACCGATATAATGGCGAAGCCCGCCGGGATCTCATATGAAATGATCTGTGCCGCTGAACGCATGGCACCCAGTATAGAATATTTATTGTTCGAACCCCAGCCCGCCATCAGGATCCCTAATGTTTCAATAGAGATAATAGCGAAGATGTAATACAGGCCAATATTAGTTTTTGAAGGGATAAGTCCGGGTGCCCAGGGTAGCGCGGCGAAGCCAAGGTACACGGCAATGAATATTACCGCAGGTGCCAGCATGAACAGCCATTTATCAGCTGCCGCCGGGATGATCAGCTCTTTCTGAAGCATCTTTAAAATATCGGCCAGTGTTTGCAGTGAGCCGTATTTTCCGGTCTCGGTGGGGCCAAGCCTGTCTTGTATAAATGCTGATATTTTACGCTCGGCATATACTCCGAATAAAGCGAAAAAGGCCGAAAAACTGAACAACCCAATTGCCGCGATAAAATATGTAAAATAATAGTTCAACAGGAATATTTGCTTAAGGGTGCAAACTTACTAAATGTTGAGTTATTTAGAATGATTAAATTATATATTAAGTTGATAGGAGAACCATGATTTACTTGATTTAAAGATTACATGATACATTGTTTATACTAATGTTGCCGCAAAGCTGAACCTTGTGGCCCGAATGCAAGATATAAACCATCCAGTTGCATTAAGCACATGACCTTATATCAAGGTCATCCTATAATCCTAAAAATCATGGTTCAACACTTCACCAAATCATTAGCCGATATAAACGTAGATTTTACCGGGGCCGAAAAGAATAGCGAGGCATGATGATCAAAATCGGCAGTATCATCAGTAGTAGTATAAAACTTATTTTCACCGTTCCTGCTGAGTTTTTGCTCAATTTCGGGATGACGGTTTAAATATTCAACCAGGCTTTTAGCTACAATATCGCCCTGACCAACTACATTAATACCTTCGGGCAAATGTGCATTGATCTTGTCCTGGATAATAGGATAATGTGTACAGGCCAGCAAAATGGTATCGATGTTTGGCGATTGTGCCATGATCTGATCCAAGTATAGCTGCACAAAGAAATCGGCACCAGGTTTATCGTATTCGCCGTTTTCAATCAGCGGCACCCAAAGCGGACAGGCCTGCTGGTAAACTTTTATATCGGGAAAAAAATTATTGATCTCTAAAAGGTATGAGCCCGACTGTACCGTGCCTTTTGTACCAAGCACGCCAATTTCTTTGGTTTTGGTATAATCGCCAATGATCTCGGCTGTCGGGCGGATCACCCCTAATACCCTTTTTGAAGTATCATCTATGTGCTTAAGGTCTTGCTGCTGTATGGTACGCAACGCTTTGGCCGATGCTGTGTTACACGCCAGGATCACCAGCGGGCATCCCTGGTCAAACATCCACTGCACACACTCCCAGGTATACTGGTGTATGGTGCTGAATGAGCGGTTGCCATAGGGTGCACGGGCATTATCGCCCATATAAATATAATCATAGCCGGGCAGCTGCTCAATAATAGAGCGAAATACGGTTAACCCGCCAAAGCCCGAATCAAAAATACCAATGGGTTGATTTGACATATACAAACATAAAAAAAGCGCCCCGTAATTACGGGACGCTCTTGTATAATTTACTTAAAGGTGATCTTATTTTAAACCTAATTTCAATTTCACAGCTGGCATCAAATCGTCACCTGCAGGAGATACGATCATGCTCACTTGTGATGAATCCAATACATAAGCATAACCTTTTTCTTTGGCTACCGCTTGTACAGCCTGGCTAACTTTATCAATAATTGGCTTGCCTAATTCTTGTTTTTTAGCATCAACTTGTTGCTGAGCGTTATTTTGATAATCGTTCATGCGTTTTTGGATATCCTGCAATTCAGAAGTTTTTGCCTGACGTACTGCATCTGTCATTGTAGATGCGTTTTTATCCAGGTCGGCACCTTTGGTTTGCAATTCATTGTTCATAGTGGTTAACTGATCAATGAATGTTTTTTGATAGGCTTGTAATGTTGTTGAAACAGTTTTAGTTTCAGGCATCTGATCAATAACCTGACTGAAGTTAACATAACCTATTTTTGTTTGCGCTTTAGCGAAACTACCCACGAACAACATACCTGCTGCAACTAAGGCGACTTTAAATAGTTTTTTCATTTTTGTTTTGTGTCCTGTGTTTAATAATGGATAATAATTATCTGTTTGTTTTTGTAACGTATATCTGCAAATTACTCATGAACTAACCCGGAAATAGCTTTGCAATGAACAGGAACATTGGCGGCTATCATTGCCTGGTTAAAATAACAATATGTAATTTGATTGGTAAACATAAAAAAAGCGTCCCGTTTAATCAGGGCGCTTTCTCTATATCTTTTTTGATTTTTATTTCAAGCCTAATTTTAATTTCACAGAAGCCATCAGGTCATCAGCATCAGGAGATACCAATAAAGTGATCTGTGATGAATCTAATACGTAAGCATAGCCTTTTTCTTTGGCTACAGCCTGTACAGCCTGAGTAGCTTTATCAATAAGTGGTTTACCTAATTCCTGCCTTTTAGCATCAACTTGTTGCTGGGCGTTATTTTGGTAATCATTCATACGTTTTTGAATATCGGTAAGCTCATTTTCTTTAGCAGTGCGTACAGCATCAGTCATTGATGCCCTTTTTGACTGATAATCCTGGCCTTTTGCCTGGTACTCGTTGTTCATTGTAGTAAGCTGATCAACAAATGTTTTTTGATAAGCCTGGATCGAAGCTGTTACAGTTTTGGTTTCGGGCATCAAATCAATCAGCTGATTGAAGTTGATGTGACCGATCTTAGTCTGAGCGTTTGCAAAGCTGCCCGCAAATAACAAACCTACTGCAACTAAGGCAACTTTAAATAGTTTTTTCATTTTCCTTTTTCTGTGTTTAAATAATAGTTCGATTTATTTTAATTCAAATTATTTAGCAAATACCCCAGGCTTCAGTCCTAATCTGGTTATAACATCCGCGCTTTTATCATACCGCGGACTGGCATACAACATGATCACCTCGCTGTTTTTATCAAAGATCATATCCAGGTTATCGCCTTCAGCAATTGCTTGTACAGCTTTAGACACTCTATCCTGAATTGGTTTAATCAAGGCGGTGCTTCTTTGTGAAAGCTCCCCATCCGGACCAAACTTTTGACGTTGAAAATCCTTCGCCGCCTTTTCTTTTTCTACTATTTCGGCCTCACGATGTTTCTTCATATCAGGGGTCATCAACACCTGGTCGGCCTGGTAGGCCTTGTACAGGCGGTCAATTTCCTGAAAACGACCGTCAACCTCTTTTTGCCACTGATCAGATAATGCAGCCAGTTGCTTTTGTGATGAAGCGTATTCGGGCATGTGCTTTAGTATATACTCCGAATCAACATAAGCAAAACGCTGCGCATAAGCGCCTGCAAAAGCAGTTAACGTTAAAAAGGCCACTAAAATTATCTTCTTCATATATTCGGTACGCAAATTAATTAAATCCGCCGGATAAACTCTGAGAAATTGTAAAATGGAACTGGCCTTTATTTGCATCCGGTTGTCCCGGTATTTTGTCAAAGCCATAGCCATAATCTAACCCAAGCAAGCCAAATATAGGTAAAAATATCCTTGCGCCCACACCTACCGAACGCCTTACGTTAAACGGATTAAACTGGCTAAACTGATTCCAGGCGTTACCACCTTCGGCAAAAGCCAACAGGAATATAGTTGCCGACTGGCTTGCAATAACCGGGTGGCGAAGCTCAAGCGTGTACTTGTTATAGATAGCACTACCTGTGTTGTTATTTTGAGTTTCGTTTGAGCCTTCAGGCACTATGGAGAAGTTTTGGTAACCGCGTAAACCGATGATCTCGCTGCCTTGCAAAAACTGGTAACTCTGCATACCATCACCGCCTAATTTAAAGCGCTCAAAAGGAGATGGGCCAACCAGGTGATTGTACTGGCCAAGGAAACCAAACCTTACCTGCGACATCAATACAAACTTACCTACCAGTTTCGAGAACCATTGCGCATCATATTTAAATTTATAATACTCAACAAAATGGTAACGCTCTTCCGGAGTAGCTATTTTATAGTTGATATTATTAAACAATGAGTATGGCGGAGTAGCCTGTATAGTAAATTTAATATTTGAACCCTGTGTTGGGAAGATAGGTGCGTCAATTGAGTTACGGGTAAGCTCCTGTGTTAATTTGATGTTAAAAGAGGTACCGTTAGTAAATAAATAATTACTATAGTTATCAAGGTTATAATGATCAAGATTAAGTGAGTAGTTTAGCTGGAAATAGTTATCAGGCCATTTCAAACGTTTACCCAATGTAACACCCACACCATTAATACGCAGGTTATTGTAGTAAGGGCTTGATTTTGGATAGTACTGACCGGTTGAGCTTCCCTGTGTATAAGCTGATAACGCAAAGTAGATCGGTTTTTTACCACCTAACCATGGCTCAGAAAACGTGAACGAGAAGTTTTGATAAGTACGACCGCTTGACTGTCCCCTTAAGCTCAGTTTCTGACCATCACCTTTTGGCAGCGGTTTGTAAGCTTTAAGGTGGAATATATTGCGGATTGAAAAGTTATTAAAGGTTAAGCCTAAGGTACCAACCAGCTGACCACCGCCAAAACCACCCGAAAGCTCGATCTGGTCTGAAGGTTTTTCAACTACGTTGTAAACCAAGTCAACAGTACCATCCTGCGGATTGATGTTGGTTGGCTTCGGCTCAGTTTTTTGCTCATCAAAGTTACCCAGCTGACCAATTTCACGCGCACTACGGATCAACAGATCTTTATTGAATTTTTGACCTGGTTTAGTCTGGATCTCACGCATTACCACTTTATCATTGGTAACATCGTTACCTTTTAACATAACGCGGTTAATGGTATACTGAGGGCCTTCGTAAATCCTTACATCAACATCTACAGTATCGTTATATACCCTTGTTTGTACCGGATCGGCATTAAAGGTAAGGTAACCATCATTTAAATAAAGAGATGAAACGTCATCATTACCCGGTGTAGGCCCGCTTAAACGCTTGTTCAATTCATCTTCGCTAAATACATCGCCTTTCTTAACATGGAGGATCCTGTTTAACAGGTCGGCATTATATTTAGCATTACCCGAAAACTTAACGTTACCGAAGTAATATTTAGGGCCTTCGTATACTTTAAGTTTTACGTTTACGGTTTCATCGTCATGTTTCCATACCGAATCGCTCAGTATCTCGGCATCACGATAACCCCTGCCCTGCATTTTCTCAACAAGGTTTTGTTTATCTTCTTCGTATTTATCCTGTTTAAATTTCTTTGAACCAAATAAGTTATACCATTTGCGTTTACGGGTTTTACTTAAAAAGCCGCGCAGGGTACCGGTGCTAAATGCCTTATTACCTTCAAAAATAACATCGTTAATTTTAACCTTGGTCTTTTTATCAATGGCAACATCCAATATAACGCTGTTAACATCACCCTGATCTTTACGCTGGGTAATGGTAACGGTGGTATTTAAAAACCCTTTTTCGTTAAAATGCTTTTTAATAATAGCAGTGGTAGTACTGATAAGGTTTTCATTTACGATCTTGCCCACACGATCATTCAGTTTTTTCTGAACATCTTCAATCTCTCCTTTGCGGATGCCGGTTAAGTGCATGCGTGATAAACGAGGGCGTTCCAAAACAGCGATCTCCAGGTAAATGGTATCCATATTGATTTTGGTGATGTTTAGTTGAACATCATCAAATAACCCCTGTTGATATAAGGTTTTAATTACCTCGGCATTACGCTCGCCGGGAAGGTTGATCCTATCGCCTTTGGTTAATTTAGATAACTGGATAAGGATGTCTTTATCAAGATATTTTGCGCCACTAACCGAAATACCACCAATAATATAATCCTTAGGATTAAGATAACTTAAACTATCAGCCGGTATCGATTTTGTAAGTGTAGGCCTCGGCCCATTGGATATCTGGGCGAAAGCCGTAGTAGCCAAAACCGAGAAAAGAATAGCAAAAAGAAATTTATACATTCGAATATTTTAGTGGGCTAAAAATAATTTATACAGTTGTTAAAATTTGTTAAAAGTAAAAATTTAGTTCACCTGCTCACTTGTTAAGCCAAAACGGCGCTCGCGTTTCTG
>NZ_DASVOB010000061.1:0-14437 GCF_036383575.1 Mucilaginibacter sp. | reverse complement strand
AAACAAGCCTGTTAAAGCCATGATCAGCTTTTTGCCCAGCGACGAGTTTAAGGTTTGTTTGAATTCGCTCATTATGAATTGGATTTATTAGGCAAAAGTATTTATTAAATAACAAAACATAGAAGAGGTTTTGGCTTATTGAAGATCAAAAAGCTATTTAGAATCAATCTAAAACAATGCGCTGGCATTCAATGCTCAAATACACTGCTATGACAGGTAATTTGTTGAAATAAAGCGTGTTTTATGAGCTGGATTTAAGCTATAGGGATAACCTTATCTTTTAATACGGCAAAGATCCTGTCGTTTTGAAGGCTCCTGATAGCTACCCGCCCGGTAAACTTTCCGAACGATGGTAGTATTCCCTGCCTGCTGCCGAAGGCAAAACAAGGCAGCGTGATGCTTTGCCGTCCCCGGCCGCTTAGGTTAACTCCGGGATGAATATGCCCACAAAAAACATAACCTGCAGCTTCCTGCTGATCATGGGAAAGTGGATGATGCATCATCAGGAAAGGGGCTATCAATAGTTCGTTATGCAGTTCGATATTCAGGTTATGATAATGCTTATCGTCAATGATATCGTGGTTGCCGCGGATGAGGATGAGCTGTAATGCGGGGAACTGGCTGCGCCAAAGAATAAACCAATCCCAATCATTGTTCATATCGCTGTGAAACAGATCGCCCAGGAAAATTAGCTTTTCCGGTTTATGTTCATAGATCAGATCGGAAAGTACAGCGAGGTCGCTTTGCTCCATATCCCTCGGTACCGCTATGCCTGCCTTACGGAAATGCCCAACCTTGCCAAGGTGCACATCGGCAACTATCAGCGCTTTTTGCTGCTGCCAGTAAATAGCTTTTTGTGGAAGTAATAAAAGGTCCTGCCCCAGCAGGTTAAAAGGAGTAGCCGCACTTATCATTAAGGCAAAGTTACACAAGCCCCCCGGCCCCCTAAAGGGGGTGTGAAAATATTTTTGATCAGGGTGTAACCTGTTTAAAAAACGTGTGGTCATAGTTTACAAATACGCCACAACGGGGTATTTACAGAGAGAAAAAACAAAATTAACTTAATTAAAAAAACAAATATTATGGGCGCAGGTGAATTAGGTGTATTAGCAGGAATTATAATACCCCTCAGCTTATTCGCAATGATCTTCGGGATCGTTTACTTAAACAAACGGGAGAAATTAGCTATGATTGAACGAAACATGGATCCAAGGAGTTATAAACCACAATCGGCTCCTTATCAAAATTTAAAATGGGGCTTATTGCTCATTGGTTCAGGTATCGGTTTGTTTTTAGCCTATGTTTTAAACCGTGGTATATTCAATAGTTTTGACGATGATGTTTTCTTTTTATACGTAGCACTGATCGCTATTTTTGGAGGAGCTGGTTTGTTTATTTCGTACCGCATCGAAAAAAAGGAAGTGCTGGATAAAGAAGATCAGCGTATCGAAAAACTGTAAGCGATTTAATCAATATTATTTATAGCTCCAGCCCTTTGGCGGAGCTTTTTTTGTTTGCGGCCAATAAGTATATTCGCCCGATAAATCAGGGCTTAAACCATGTCATTAGCAAACAACAAAGCGCTTAGTTGCAGTAATTGCGGCGGACAGCTTGAATATAATTATACCCAGGAAATTAGCAAATGCCTTTATTGCGGTAGCGAATTTAAAAGGGATGAACCTCAAAAAGAGCGTCAGGATAAGCCCCAGAAAAACCGTCAGGATAAATCCGATCAAAGGCCTCGTTTTGTAGAAAGACCAACTACTATACCAGAAGAAAATAAGGTTATATATGATATGGTATTTAGTCCACGACCACAGTTTTGGAAGGCCTTTCTATGGGGATTAGGTGCCTGGGCATGCTGGATGTTTATATCGCCAATAATTGGGGCAATTTGTGTTGCTGTCAGTGGTCGCCCGGAAATGCCTAACAATATCTTCTCCAGTATGCCCTGGGGGGTGTATTGGTTTTTAAGGGGGCTAATATTCTGTTTGGTTTGGCCGTTTTTGCGTACCCGTGTTTTTTACAGAAGATATTAATCGGTTTAAAAAAGCGGCAGGTTTACTCTATCCCGTACCGCTCTTTAAATAAGTTTAAATGATGGCGCTCATGCCCGGCCAGCATAAATACAAAGGCCGTAACGGTAAACAAATGGTTACTGGCTATACCATTACGATTTAACTGCTCGTTGCTGAAAGCCTTAACCATATAAAGGTTGCCATGGCGCAATGCCCTAAATTCTTCGGCAAGGTCTTTTATATTTTGACTGTTGAAATCGGTGTTGTTAACATAAACGTCCTGGTCAAAGCCAGGCAGTTCGATGTGGTTGCGTGAAAACACCAATGCCCTGTAAGCAAACGTACGCTCGGTATCGATCATATGGCCCAAAGCTTGTTTAACTGTCCATTTGCCGGGAGCGTACGCATATAAACCCTGCTCATCGGTTAAATTGCTGAAAAGCTGGTAGCTGGTATCCATTTGCTGTTCAAGCATGTTAATTACATCGTTGTCGCCAACAAGCCCTACATATCCCGCTGCAAACGGCGAATAATCACCTGGTTTTGGTTTTGTTATCATTACGCGTGTTTTTTAATACTATCCTGAAAGTTGTTCCCTTCCCTATTTCCGAATCTTTTACAAATACCTGCCCGTTATGGTAGTTTTCCATAATCCGTTTGGTGAGCGATAAGCCCAGTCCCCAACCGCGTTTACGGGTTGTATAGCCCGGTTGGAAAACGGTATCAAATTTAGAGCGCGGGATGCCTTTGCCGGTATCGGTAATATCAATAAAGATCTGGTTCTTTACCTTGTTGCCGCTGATTTCAACCTTAATACTACCCTTGCCCTCAATGGCGTTAACGGCATTTTTTAATAAATTCTCTAATACCCAATCAAACAGCGGGATATTAAGCCCAGCCTTAAGATGCGGGTTGCCAGTCATTTCAAAGCCGATGTTTTTGCTTACACGCACTTTGAAATAGTCCACAAAATCTTTCACTACAGCATAAACACCATGCTCTTCCAGTACCGGTTTTGATCCGATTTTCGAAAAACGGTCGGCCACAATTTCAAGGCGCTTTACGTCGTTTTCCATTTCGGCCATCAGTACATCATCCTCAGCGTTGAATTTCTCCTTCATCAGCTCAATCCAGGCCATGAGGGATGATATTGGTGTGCCCAGTTGATGTGCCGTTTCCTTGGCCAGGCCCACCCAAACCTGGTCCTGCTCCGATTTTCGCGAGGAACTGAAGGCTGTATAAGCCATTAATAAAAATATAGCAATTACCGTAAGCTGCACGTAAGGGAATAGCCGAAGCTGCGTAAGCAAGGGAGAATCTTTATAGTAAACATAATTGTTATCGCCCAAAACTTTAAACTTTATGGGCGCGTGCTGGCCTTTCATGTATTGCAGCTCATTCTCAAAATAGGTCGGATCGTATTTTTTTCCTTTTTTATTCTCGGCTTCCAGCTTGTTGTAAGTTTTGGTGGTGTCTAATCCGCGCCATAAAATGATCTCGTCTTTTTCGTCAGTGATAATTGCGGGTACGGTTAAACTGTCACGTACAGAAATCACGTAACTGAAAAAATCGTCATCGTCTGAGTTTAATAACTGCCTCATGGTCATGGCCCAAACCTGGGCACGGGTACGCTCAGAACGGGCAATGTTTTTTACCAGGTAGCTGGTGTAAAATAATGAACCGCTGGCAATTACTACTGCAAAGGTGAGGAGTAAATATTTCCAACGTTTTTTCTGTTGATATGGGTTCATGCTGGGCACAGCCCAAATAACGTAAAATTGCTTTGTAAAATATAATTTTTGTTGGGGAGGGAGATGTCCGGAAGTCGGAAAGTCCGCAAGTCCGCAGATTGATCCGGCAAAAAGTTCGGATTTTACTTTCGGGCAGACTTTTAAACTTCTAATCTTTCGGACTCACGGACTTTCCGACTTCCGGACTTATAAACTATCTTTGCCCCCATCATGACCGATAAAAAAGTAAGAGTCCGTTTTGCGCCGAGCCCTACAGGTGGTTTACACCTTGGCGGTGTGCGCACTGTGTTGTTCAACTATTTATTCGCCAAAAAACATGGCGGCGATTTTGTTTTAAGAATTGAGGATACCGACCAAACCCGCTACGTGGAAGGTGCCGAAGAATATATTTTAAACTGCCTTAAATGGTGCGGTCTTCACCCCGATGAAAGCCCCGTTGCCGGCGGTCCGTATGCCCCATACCGTCAAAGCGAGCGCAAACCGCTTTACCGCGAATATGCCGAACGCCTGGTTATGGAAGGTCATGCTTATTATGCCTTTGATACTGCCGAAGAGCTTGACAAAAACCGTAAGGAGATCCCTAACTTTCAATACGGCTTGGCCTATCGCCATACTTTACGTAACTCGTTATCATTGCCGCAACATGAGGTTGACGAGCTGCTTGCTGCCGGAACACCTCACGTGATCCGCATCAAAATGCCGGAAGGCGAAACGGTGAGTTTTAATGATATGATCCGCGGGTATGTGAGCTTTGAAACCAGCCTGGTTGATGATAAAGTATTGTTAAAAGCCGATGGTATGCCTACTTACCATTTGGCTGTTGTGGTTGATGATTTCCTGATGAAGATTACTCACGCCTTCCGTGGCGAGGAATGGCTGCCTTCGGCGCCAGTGCATTTGCTGCTTTGGGAGTACCTGGGCTGGAAAGCAGATATGCCGCAATGGGCTCACCTGCCGCTGATACTGAAACCAGACGGTCATGGTAAACTGAGCAAACGTGATGGCGCCCGTTTGGGTTTCCCTGTTTATGCCATGAACTGGTTTGATGCAAAATCGGGCGAGTTAACTCCGGGTTTCCGTGAGCTTGGTTTTTTACCTGAAGCATTCCTGAACCTGCTGGCTACTTTAGGCTGGAACGATGGTACCGAACAGGAAATTTTTACGCTGGATGAACTGATCGAAAAATTCTCGATAGAGCGGGTTAATAAATCGGGAGCCAAGTTTGATTTTGAAAAAGCCAAATGGTTCAATGCCGAGTGGATTAAGAAGTTGGCAGTAGGCGATTTGCAGCTGGCAGTTAAGAAAGTATTTGCTGATAAAGGCGTTGTTGTTAACGACGACGAGTATCTGGCAAAAGTTATCGGTTTGATCAAAGACCGTTGTGTGTTACTGCCTGATTTTTATCAGCAGGCTGGCTTCTTTTTTGAGCAACCGGCAGCGTATGATCTTAACGCGGTAAAACCTAAGTGGACTGATACCAAAACAGAATTTTATCGTGAGTTCATCGCTTTATTAAATAATGAGGTAACTATTGAAGCGCACAACCTTGAGGCTAAATTCAAAGCCCTTGGCGAACAGAAAGGCTTAAAGGTTGGTGATATAATGCTGCCTTTCCGCATTATGCTGGTTGGTGGCAAGTTTGGCCCGCATGTATTTGATATTGTTGCCCTGCTGGGTAAGGAGGAAACTATCAGCAGGATTGAAAAAGCGCTTGTGGAGTTTACTGCACCAGCTGTTTAATAAAAAACTATGTCATTGCTAGCGCAGCGCGGCAATCTCGTAGCTATGCATATTCAATATGCCTGGCTACGAGATTGCACGTCGCTCCTGATGCTTTTACCCAGGCCGCTCCTCGCAATGACATGGTTTTTAAGAGGGTTATTTAAGCTTCACCAACTTCTCCCCTTCCAAAACAGGAATTGCAGTAGTCAGATCAACCTGTAAACAAAACTCAATATCTTTTTCGATACCTAATTTTTTAAGGCGCTCGCCGTGTGATGTTTTTTTGAGATAAACATTGATATCGGTTTTGCCGATCTGGAAAAGATCATTAGCGGCGATAGCAGCATCATCCAATACGAAGTCTTTGTCTTTTAACTGTTCAATTACAGCGCCGGCAAACAAGGTATCTTCCAAATTGAAATTGTTTTTCCAGCCGGCACAAACCAGCAGTACATTTTCATTTTGTGTGTTAAGCCAATTGCTTAAAGTTGTAAGGTTCAGAAACGAACCAATAACAATTTTTTTAGCGCTGAGCGATAGATGAAGCGCATGTGTGCCGTTGGTAGTGGTTAACACTATTGTTTTACCGGCTACTTTTTCTTTAGTGTAAGAAAATGGTGAGTTACCAAAATCAAAACCTTCAACTACCGATCCGTCGCGTTCTGCGGCAAGAAGGTAATCCAGCCCTTTCTCTCTATACGCGGCACACTCCTCAACTTGTGATACCGGTATAATAGCTTCAGCACCGTTTTCAATACCATAACATATAGATGATGTTGCCCTGAAAATATCAATAACCACTACAATATAATCTTCCACATTAAACAGTGGCAATAGTGCAGGGGTCAGGCAAACGTTTAATTCCTTTTTCATTTGTGATTGGTCATTATGTCATTGAGTCATCAGGTCATTGGTTAAGTAAATAAAAAATGACTTAATGACCCAATGACCTGAAAGGAATGACCTATTTATAAAACGGTGGTTTTACAATCTGCGCTTTAATTTTGTTATCCCGGATACTGATGTAGATCTCGGTGCCTTCTTTGGCGAAAGCGGTATCTACATAGCCCATACCAATAGCTTTTTGTAGCGATGGCGATTGCGTGCCCGAAGTTACTTTACCAATAGTATTGCCATCGGCATCAACTATCACATAATCGTGACGGGGGATACCACGGTCTATCATTTCAAAGCCTACCAGCTTGCGGCTTACACCGGCTTGTTTCTGGGCTTGCAGTGCTTCGGCATTGGTAAATTCTTTATTGAATTTGGTTACCCAGCCTAACCCTGCTTCAAGCGGAGAGGTAGTATCATCTATGTCGTTACCGTAAAGGCAAAAGCCCATTTCTAAACGGAGGGTGTCACGCGCACCCAAACCAATTGGCTTAATGCCGAAAGGTTCGCCTGCTTTGAAAATAGCATCCCAGATCTGTTCGGCATATTGATTTTCAAAATAGATCTCAAAACCGCCAGCACCGGTATAACCTGTGGCAGATATCACTACATTGTCAACGCCTGCAAATGTGCCTTTTGTAAAGGTGTAGTATTCCATAGATACCAGGTCGGTATCGGTAAGGCTTTGCAAAGCTTCGGCAGCTTTGGGACCCTGGATAGCCAGCAGTGATGTACGGTCGGATATGTTTTTCATATCTACGCCGTTGGTATTGTATTTGGAGATCCAGTCCCAGTCTTTTTCAATGTTTGATGCATTAACCACCAGCATATAGGTTTTCTCATCTATTCGGTAAACCAACAGATCGTCAACAATGCCACCATCTTCATTAGGCAGGCATGAGTACTGCACTTTGCCATCATATAATTTTGAGGCATCGTTGCTGGTAACACGCTGAATCAAGTCAAGCGCGTTTTCGCCTTTCAAAATGAATTCGCCCATGTGGCTTACGTCAAAAACACCAACGGCCTTACGCACGGTTTCGTGTTCGGCGTTAATGCCAACGTATTGAACTGGCATGTTGTAACCGGCAAATGGAACCATTTTGGCGCCGGTTTTTACGTGGATATCGGTTAATGCGGTATTCTTCATCGTCAACTTAAATAATGGCCGCAAAGGTAACTAATCTGAAGCGTAATCAGTACCGTTGATTGGTTTTGATTGCGTTGATTTTGCTGATTGTCTTAAATCGCATTGAAAACAAAAAGCCGGACGTATTCCCCCGGGGGGCCTCTGCAAGATTAAGTTAACTCGCAAAATTGAAAGTCAAATGACCATTGCCAATTGAGTACCCAATCCGCACGAGTTGAACCCCTCTGGGGTTCGGATAAGAGGGGCGACGTGATTTCTACAAACCTTTTCCCCCTCTGGAGGATTTTTATAATTTAATAATCAGGTATTAATTGAAATGTACTTAAGGACAGGTGCACCAGAGGTGCAAAAGGTTTGTAGCATAAAAAGTATAGAAATACCCTTTGCTCCAGAGGAGCAAAACAAAAGGCCTTGTTGATTAGACAACAAAACAATTTTGTGGGTTAACTTAAATCTGCGAGAGCCCCTGAGAGGTTATTAAAACAACAAAGCCGGTTAACGTTACGTTAACCGGCTTTGTTATAAGTTAGCTACTTTATACTTTCTTTAGCGTTTCCATCAGCACCGGAATTTTGGGCACTTTAGGGTACGACTGAACTAATTTACCATACTTGTCATAAATGGCAATGTATGGGGTGGTTTGTACGCTGTAAAACTTTTGTACCAGGTACGTATAACCTTCTGTGCCGATAGTGATGTTATGGTATTTAGCCAGGTCAAAATCGCGCTGAAAGGTTTGGATACCTTTTAGCATAGGCATAAAGGTGATCATCACGATCTGCACATCTTTTAGCTTGGGCAATTCGGGTTTCAGATCGTACATCAGGTGCTGGCAATGGCTGCAATCGGGCGAAAAATAGATCACCATTACCGGCTTGTTCTTTTTTAAATTAGCAGGAGTAACGTAAACACTGTCTGTAGTGAGGATGTGATATGGCGGTAAGCCCGAGTTGGCAGGCGGCGTTTGTGCCTGGCTGCAACCGGTGGCAATAATCAGACAAAGCAGTAAATACAGTTTCTTCATTATTTTAATTAGCGTTTAATAAGCATAGTTACAACATTTTTAGCTTTCAAGCAATTCAATTTGCCAGGCAACATGCTCTTCGGTTACCGGGAATAACGCATTTTTGCGCACAGTATGATATACGGCATCAAATATCCCGTTATAATTACCTTTTGGTGACTTTATCCACTCTATGGTTTTTTGTCCGTCGGCTCCCATTAACACCAGTTTGCCGTCACAGCCTTCCGGTTCAATACCAAAGCCCTCGTCGGTTGGCATCATATCTGCATCAAGCTGGGCTTCCTGAACATCGGTGCGCATTTTAACAAAGCTTCCTAATGTGCCATGCACCACAAAGCCGTAAGTATGCTCGGCAATGAGTAGTCCCGAAGTAAGGTAAACATTAAGCTGGTTAGGGTATTTGAGGTGGATATTGAAATAATCATCAACCTGCGAGCCTGGCCTGTGTGCTGCGGTAGTTTTTTCGTAGCTCAACGGCCTGCCGAAAATACTGATGGCATTATCAACCAAATGTGCACCAAGATCATAAGTAAGACCACCTCCCGGAACGCCGGCTGTTTCCTTGAATTGTTTTACGCCGATAGCCATGCGGTACCTGTCCAACCGGAAATGAACTTCGATCAACTCCCCTAACCTGCCGCTTTCAATTACTTCCTTTACCGAAAGGAAACCGCTATCGTAACGGCGATTTTGGTAGATCATCACTTTCAGATCGAGCTTTTTACCCAGATCATACAGCGCTTTTACCTCGCTTGAGGTTACGGCTGCAGGTTTTTCGATCAAAACATGCTTACCCGCGTTAAGGGCTTGTATCGCATAGTCAAAGTGGGTATTGTTAGGGGTGTTAACAACAATGAGTTCTATTTCGTCGTCGTTAAGCAACTGGTCGATGGTATCATAGCTGATCACATCAGGATATTTTTTGCCGGCTTTTTTTTCATGGCGCTCTACTACGGCTTTGAAAGTAAATCCCGGATTGGTAGTTAAAAACGGGGCGTGAAAAATCCGTCCCGACATTCCGTAGGCCATGAGGCCGGTTACTATTGGTTTCGACATAATGTTTATAGTAGATTTTGCTGTGTTAAAAGTATCGTTTTAGCTACACCTGTACAAGCAATTAAAAAGAAAAAGGGAGATTGTTACATCTCCCTTTCCCGTTCTGAACTAATCAATTGCTGATTATTTCAATCCCTTTTGGATAGCCTCAATTTCGGCTAAATGGTGTTGGATAACCGGTAATGTTTTGGCAGCAAAGGCTTTCAGATCGGCATCTTTGCAGTTTTTTGAAGCATCTTCAAACAGTGATTCAACCTTTTTATGACCGCCAACCATGGCATCAACATAAGCTTTGTCAAACTCGGCCCCTGATTTTGCGGCAAGCTCGGTTTTCTTTTTCTGATGATCTTCGTCCGGTGCCGATGGCAGGGTAATGTTTTTGGTTTTGGCGATGGCCATTAACTCATCGTTTGCCTTGGTATGGTCGGTAACCATCATTTTGGCAAAGTCTTTTACTTTGGCATTGGTTGCCTTTTCGCTGGCCAGCTGCCCAATAGCTACTTCGGCTAAGCCCGCATTGGCCGCATCGGTTGCAAATTTTGCATCATCGGCAGTAACAGCAATTCCTGTTTTACCTGTGGTGGTGGTGTCTTTAACCTTGTTGGCGCTGTCGGCGGTGTCTTTTACAATTGCCGAGCTATCAACAGCACCACTTTTAGCTCCGCCGTTACAGGCCTGGAACGATAAGGCCGCAAGTGCCATCATCGCCATTAAACTTAATCTTTTCATAGTAGGTGTTTTATATTGTTTTTAAGGTTAACATTTTATACTTAATTAAGTTTGATTTTCTTATTTGTAAAACTCAGAGGCGGAGTGTTTTGGGGCTCTACGTTAATATTTAGTTTTTAATAAATATTTAACATTTGTTTAAAAGCACTTTTATAAGTTGTGATATATAATAACACGACTAAATTATACCCGATATGTTAATAGGATCATTGTTTTTGGGCAAAGTGCATGAGGTTAACGGGCAGTGGATAGAGACCAAATTTGTGGTTATTGGCATTCCGCTGTTTCCTACCAGTTCTATGCTGGTAACCCGGTCGGCCTGGCGAAGCCGCAATGGGTTTAATATCCCGCTGAATTACCAAAGCATTATTGCCGGTTACGCCCGCATGGTTTCGCTGATCGTAGCTTTTATTGCTTTAATTTTCTTTTTTATTGAGCGGGACTCAACAGCTTTGTTAGTTGGGGTTGCCGGCCTGGCCCTGTGGCTGTATTTTTATTTTGTATTTGGCAGTGCCGATACTGCAGAGGCAGAAGAACGCAAAAAAATGGGCGACCTCACCGGTCTATACATCAAACCTGAATGGCTTGATCATGACGATGCTTACGGGATCTACGAACGTCTCGAAAAAAAATATCGTGCTGAATTTGATGGTGCCGATTGGCTTAGCGATTTGCAGCAAAAGGAAATAGCGCCGACAAAGTATCCGCTGCTCTATGCGCTATCACGTTTTAACTATTCGTTAGGGGCTACTGAATGTAACAGGAAACTGTTTGAAAAGGCCGATAGTTTGTATTTATAATACAGGTTTTACGTTGAGCAGGATTATTTAGGTAGAATAAGCCGGATAAAACTGCGTGCCATACCGGTAAAAACTATCAGCCATGCAGCCATCGAGAAATAAATAAATCCGTTTGAGATGTGCATAACAAATGGGAGATCAAGAACTTTTGAAAGATTAAAAGTAGCTACCGTATACATACCCGCCGGGAATACCAGCGACCAGTACTGCGGATCATATTTAAGCGGCACCCGCTGTAAAACATGTCGCCATACCGGAAGTAAAAACAGTATGGGGAGCCACCAGGTAGCAAAGGCCCAGAAAAAAACGGTAAAGCCCGGTAAAAAATACTGAACACCAGCTATCCATTCATGAGTACGTGCGTAGATCAACAACCGTGAACCGGCCAGTGTTGTTATGGCAACCGCCCCCATATTTATCCAATAGGGCGGCGTAAGCAACTCGGCCTTCATGCTCATGAAAAGCCAGCGATAAATGATCAGGGAAATAAAAACCATGTAGTGCATGCCCCCGATCAGGAAAGCGCAAAATGATATGAAGATCACTACATCCCCGTTGACCGTTTGGCCGGCAATCAATGCACCCAGTACCGCAACGGATTCTGTAGCTACCACAATAAGCAGCCAGGCCCCGCTTAAGCTGGCCTCTACCCCTTGCTTGGGTTCTTTTGCGGTAATGACAATAAAAAAGGTGTAGGTGATCAATCCCCATAATGCAATCCCCAGCCACCATAAAAATACAGCTATCTCCTGGTGGCGGGTCATTAAAGCAAACTGGTTGCCCAAAACATTATTGGCAGCAACCATGGTTAAAAAGGTAACCCCGCGCGATGAGCTGGTGATATCTTTCCAAACAGCTGCAGGATATTTGATAACCCGCAGTAAGAAAATAGCCCATAACACTACGTAAAAACCAATATTCGCCACAAAAAGGATGTTGGCAATCAGTGGCATATTATATAAAAAAGCACCAATGGATACAATGCCGGTTGCCATCACCAACGCAAAATAGCCCGGAAAAAAGGACTGGAGCGAATGGCCTGTAATGGGTTCGCCCGGTTTTGACAGCGGCGGGTGTTGGTCTATCATTTACAATATGAGGTTTATATATAGCGGCATATAAGCTTTTGCATTTCGATTATATTCGATAAATATCCATAATTTATTAATTACCTTTAACTGTGTTGCAATATTTTAAAATAATATGTAAGCCATTACTTAACAAATTACACCTACCTTATATGTTTACCAATTTTAACGCAGCGGAACAAGCGGTTCATTTTCCGGCAGACAGGAGATTATTTTTAGGAATTAAACCTTATGTATTTGTAGCTATTGGTGCTTTGCTGCTGGCAACTGTTGGCGTAGCATGGCTGCAGTATCTTACCTCAGGGCTTCCTGCCGATCCATCCGCTTCTTTCGCTCCGGTTACCGAAGCTGATCCTAAAGGTTTTCCCTGGTGGTTATGCCTGAGCCACTGGGTTAACTTTTTCTTTTTAATTATCATTATCAGAAGCGGGCTTTCTATCCTGGCAGATCATCCCCGGTTATACTGGAATAACGACTGCACGCCCGATTCTGAATGGATCAAATTCACCCCCTTAAAAATACCCGACAATAAAATATGGACGGCAAAAGATGAGGCCCGCTATTTAAGCCCGGTTGTTGGCCTCCCCGGTTACCGGCATACTGTGGGGCTTGCCCGTTGCTGGCATTTTATCAATGTTCCGTTTTTTCTTTTGAATGGTGTGATATTTACCGTGCTGCTTTTTACTACCAACCAATGGAAACGGCTTGTACCTGTATCCTGGCAAATACTGCCCGATTCATGGAACGTGTTTGTGCATTACGCTACCCTGAATATGCCGGTTGAGCCTAACGGTTTTTATCATTACAATGCGCTGCAGCAGCTTTCTTATTTTGGAGTGGTGTTTATACTTGCCCCTCTTGCTATGTTTAGTGGTATGGCCATGTCGCCAGCTATTGAAAACAGGTTTCACTGGCTACCCAAACTATTCGGGAACAGGCAGGGCGCCCGTTCTGTTCATTTTTTAGTGATGTTGGCTTACCTGGCTTTTATTGTGATCCATGTAAGCATGGTTGCGGCGACAGGGCTCGTCCGTAACATCAACCATATTATAAACGGAACGGATAGCCCTACTGACGCCTCGGGGCTTTACATTGGTTTGGGCTTTATATTGTTTATAGTAGCGTTTGGTTTTTTTGCGCATTGGCTATCATGGAGAAGGCCGCGTTTGCTGCAAAAAATAGAAGCCTTTATTAACGGAACATTGTGGAAACTCTCTATCAATAAATTTAAACCCCATATCTATTATCAGCCAAAAGATATCTCGCCTTATTTTTGGGCAAACGGAAAGGTCCCGGAATCTGAAGAGTGGCGCAACATGGCGGCCGATGGGTTTAAAGATTATAAGCTGAAAGTTGGCGGGCTGGTTGATAACCCGGTAGAGTTATCAATTACGGACCTGATTAACCTCGGCAAGGAGCAAAATATAACTATGCACCATTGCATCCAGGGATGGTCGGGCATTGCAGAGTGGGGCGGTGTGCCCATAAAAGCGCTTGTTGAATTGGTTAAACCGCATGCAAATGTGACAACAGTTGCTTTTTATTCGTTTGGAGAAGGCTTGTATGGCGGCACTTATTATGATACCCACACGCTTGATAATTGTATGAAGCCGGCCTCAATTTTAGCCTGGGAAATGA
This sequence comes from Mucilaginibacter sp., assembly GCF_036383575.1. Classification (GTDB taxonomy): domain Bacteria; phylum Bacteroidota; class Bacteroidia; order Sphingobacteriales; family Sphingobacteriaceae; genus Mucilaginibacter. The sequence continues at coordinate 567 of NZ_DASVOB010000061.1, read as the reverse complement.
ATTACGAACCGCTTACCCCGGCTTACGGTGCTCCGCTCCGGCTTCGTATAGAAAATCAGTTAGGCTATAAAATGGTAAAATGGATTGCCCGGGTTGATTTTGTAGAAAGTCACGAAACCATTGGTAAAGGTTTTGGCGGGAAGAATGAAGACGATGAATATTTTGATTTGATTGCGAATACGTGATTTATCAGGATGTGAGTCAAATATGGAAATTTGCGTTAGGGATAGAAGCGGATACCGGCCGGGAGCGTAATGCCTGCAGGCGTATGAGCGGATAGCCCGGCCGCAGGCAACGCCATTATCTGAACCCGGATTAAAGGATTTTGGGATTCTTGGATTTTTCCAAAAAAAACTGCGCCGTTGTTGGTGTTGTCACCACAGGTATTCGGAAGATGAAATTATATCTATTTTGAAATAAAAAAAACATGTCATTGCGAGCGTAGCGCGGCAATCTCGTAGCCAATGCATGTCCGCCCTGTATAGCTACGGGATTGCCGCCTCGCCCCAAGTGCTTTTGCCCATGCCGCTCCTCGATTTCTATGATCTAAGCAACTAATTTGAGATA
>NZ_DASVOB010000060.1:0-5192 GCF_036383575.1 Mucilaginibacter sp. | reverse complement strand
GATGCCATCTTCGGCCAAACCTTCGGCCAGGCAAATAGCCGAGTAGCCCGTGTAGGTACCTATCTCCAGGATGCGTTTAGGCTGCACCATTTTACTCAAAAAACTCAGCAGCCTGCCCTGGTAATGTCCCGATAGCATGTTGGGTTTTAACACCTTCATATGCGTTTCGCGGTTGAGCTTTTTAAGCGCTTCCGGCTCGGGGTCGCAATGGTCATCTAAGTAAGCCAATAAGGCATTAGGGAGAATATCCATTCCACAAAACTACGAATTTTATTTTTAATGGAAATTTAGAGCTCTCTTGAAGATGCGATTACTCCAGCTTCTTACCTTTACTCAAACCTTTTATGCTATTCTCGGCAGGCAAATCCTCGGGCATTGTTCCCCCCAATTCTTGTATGGTTTGTCTTACTTTCTTACCCACCTCGTAATGAGTTTTATTCGCTTTATTTTTTCCTTTTATCTGCTCTCTCTTTAACTTTTCTTCTGTTTGAGTGGCACGAAAAAGGTTTGCTGCCAATTCTGTACTTCCCATATGATCTAATATGTTTTGACTCTTTTTTAAATTCTTCTTAGCATGAATCTCTTTAGCGCCTAATCCATCATATAACCCCATATATCCGTGATTCTGAAAAACAGCATATTCCCACGGCTGTATCACACCGGCATCTCGAGCTGCATCCGCAAGATGCTTGTTATGCTCTGCCATCTCTCTTCTTAAATACAATCGCTTTTCTTCTTCACTTTTTAATTGCTCAAACCTTTGTTCAAGGATTTCCTGTTTCCTTGTTTGGACAGCAAAATAGGTTTGACCTTGAGCGACAACTTCTTTGGCAGGATCAGCATTTTGAATAATCAAATAGCATGCGTACCTCGAAAGATGTAAATCGCCTATATCCCGTTTAGCACCTTTAGGCAAATCTATCGTTTTCTCCACTCGGGGAAAATGATCATCTGGCTCCTGTCCGGCATTTTTGCACGCTTCCTTTGCCTTAGCAATTACGTTTAAAAATTTATCCCACTTAATATAATCCAATATTTTAAAAAGCTCCCTTCCACTCCAATATTCCTGCCCAATACTATTTAAGTGTTTAATTTCTTCAAAAACGCTTTTCTTTTCCATAAACTAAAAATACACTTTATTTTAAAAATACTAAAAAAAATAGCAATTTGTTTTTAGAACTTCTTGCCCATCCAGCTCTGCAATAATATCACTGCCGATATCGTATCCACCAGCTCCTTATTTTGCCGGTTCTTTTTGTTCATGCCACTCTGAGCAATAGTTGCTGATGCCATTTTTGAGGTAAAACGCTCATCAACCATTTCGATGGGCATTTCAGGGAAAGTTTTCTTTAACAGGTTCACAAAGCCTTTTACATGTGGGGCCGATTGAGAGGGTGTATTGTCCATCTGCTTAGGTTCGCCTACAATAAAGCGTTCCACCTGTTCTGTTTGGAGGTATTTTTTCAGAAACTCAATGATATTATTAGGGTGGATATTATCAAGCCCGGTAGCGATGATCTGCAGGGGGTCGGTAACCGCGATGCCAATGCGCTTCGTGCCGTAATCAAAAGCCATTACTCTCATGTTGTAAAGATATGAGATGTGGAATATAGATTTGAGATGTAAGGCATGAGATTTGAGATTTAGCTCTATCATCTCTACAAATCAGATGAAAATCACACATGATATATCTTTTCTTTACTGTCAAAAAATATTCCTGTCTCATATCTCACATCTAAAATCTCATATCTAATTACTATTTTGCACCAAATGCAGTTTAAAGAAATAGTAGGACAGGAAGCAACCAAGCAACGATTGCTTAACACGGTGACTGAGAACCGGGTAAGCCATGCGCAATTATTTTTAGGCCCCGAAGGTTCGGGTAGTCTTGCGCTTGCTGTTGCCTACGCTCAGTACCTTTCCTGCGAAGATAAACAGCCGGATGACTCATGCGGTGTGTGCTCTTCCTGCCGGAAGTATCAGAAACTGATGCATCCCGATCTGCATTTTTCATACCCCTTCTTCGCTAAACATAAAGATGATACTGCGCTTACATTTATTGAACAATGGCGCGGGGCTTTAACCACCAATCCGTATTTAAGTCTTGATATTTGGCGTGGATACCTGGATGCTGAAAACAAACAGGCCAACATCAACATTGCCGAATGCCACCAGATCATTAAAAAATTAAGCTTTAAGCCTTTTGAATCGGAATATAAGATCCTGATCCTATGGCTGCCCGAATACCTGGATAAGGAAGGGAACGCACTGCTTAAAATTATTGAAGAGCCACAGCCTAACACCCTGTTTTTATTAGTAGCCCAAAACCAGGACCAGATCCTGAACACCATATTATCGCGTACACAGCTGGTTAAAATACCAGCATTGGAGTATGATGAAATTAAAGAACATCTGCTAAGCGCCCATCACCAAACCGAAGAAGCGGCTGCCGAAATAGCTTACCTGAGCAACGGCAACATGACCGAAGCTTTGGCCATGCTACAGCAGGACAACAAAAGCTACCACGAGCTGTTTGTACAATGGCTGCGCTATTGTTTTGGCAATAAGGGCATTGAGGTTATGGCCTTTGTTGATCAGTTTGCCAAAATGGGGCGCGAAAACCAAAAGAACTTTTTGCGTTACGGTACCAGCTTTGTTCGCGAATGCTGTTTGTTGATTGCCGGTGCAGGAAGCCTGGTACATTTGCCGGCAAAAGAGCTGGATACGGCGCAAAAAATGAGCAATGTATTGAGTATAGGCAAATCGCAACTGATCATTGATGAGCTTGAAAAAGCGCATTATCACGTGGAGCGTAACGCTAATCCTAAAATCTTATTTTTAGATGTATCTTTACAAATTATTAAAATACTAATTAATAAAAATGTCCCTGCGGGGAATCAATATATGCCAAGTTAATTATGGGATGTGGAAGTTGCTCAACAGGTGGCGGATGTTCGCCTGCGGGCTGCAAAAGTAACGGCAGTTGCCTTACTAATGGTTGCAGCAAATTAGATGTTTACGATTGGCTGTCGCACATGGACATGCCAACTAACTATAAGCCTTTCCAGGTTATTGAAGTTAAGTTTAAAGGCTCGCGCAAGGAGTTTTATTTAAACCACGATAATATTTACCTCGAAGCCGGCGAACTGGTAGCTGTTGAAGCAACTACCGGAGGTTATGATATCGGCCACATTTCGCTTACCGGCGAACTGGTGCGGATGCAAATGGTAAAACGCCATGTTAAGGAAGCCGATGTAGTCAAAAAGATCTACCGGAAAGCTACCATTGCCGATGTTGAAAAATGGAAAGCCGCCAAGGATATGGAATGGGAAACCATGCACAAATCGCGCAAGCTGGCACTTGATCTTAACCTGAGCATGAAGCTGAGCGATGTAGATTACCAGGGCGATAAAACTAAGGCAACATTTTATTATACGGCCGAAGGTCGCGTTGATTTCAGGGAACTGATCAAGAAAATGGCCGAAACCTTCCGAATCCGTATAGAGATGAGGCAGATAGGCATGAGGCAGGAAGCAAGCCGTTTAGGTGGCATAGGCTCATGCGGTCGCGAATTGTGCTGCTCAACCTGGCTTACCGACTTTAAAACGGTATCTACTTCGGCAGCACGTTATCAAAATCTTTCGTTAAATACGCTGAAACTGGCCGGCCAGTGTGGTAAACTGAAATGCTGCCTTAACTACGAGCTGGATACTTACATGGATGCACTTAAACACATCCCTGATAATGTAAACATACTCAGAACACAAAAAGGCGACGCCCGTTTGCAAAAAACCGACATCTTTAAAAAACTGATGTGGTTTAGTTACCCTGGTGAAGAATCATGGGTTCCGCTGCCGATAAAAAAGGTTAAAGAGATCCAGCAGCAAAATAAAGACGGCGTGATCCCTGAAGATCTGGGCGAAATTGTTGAGGTGGAAACAGCACCCTCAAAAGTGCTTGATTACGAAAACGTGGTTGGCCAGGACAGCTTAACCCGTCTTGACGAGCGCCGTAACAATAATAAAAAGAAGAACAAAAGCCGTAATAAAAACCAAAAACCCGGAGGTCAGGCGCAAGCCGAGGGCAAACCTGCTAATCAGCAGCCTCAGCAGGGATCAGGTAATCCACAGGAAAAACCGGCCCAACAACCGTGTCCTGAAGGGAACCGTCAGCCGCAAAATAACAGGCCTCAGGGAAACAGACCTCCACAGCAAAATAAACCGCAGGGAGAGGGCCGCCCACAGGGTGAAGCCAAACCGCAAAGGGAAGGTAGGCCACAGGGTGAACCAAAACAGCAAAGGGAAGGCAAACCACCGGGCGAACCGAGACCACAAGGAGAGGGGAAACCACAGGGAGAAGGCGGCAGTAATAACAACAGGCGCCGCAGGCCTAACCGCCCAAACCGGAACAATAATAACAACAACAATCAACAGGCAAAACCTGAATGAAACGGGCTTTAAATATACTTTACCCGGCAGCATTGTTATTGATAACAATGCTTGCCGGTTCCTGTACCGATCCTAACAGCATCATTGATACCAACACCGAAATTACCGATCATAACTGGTCGTACGTTAACCGCGTAAATTTTAATGTTAAAATTGATGATGAAAAGGCTGCCTATAACCAATACCTTAATTTACGGGTAACAGGCAACTATAAATACTCCAACATATTTGTGATTGTTTACCAGATCACGCCCGATAAAAAAACACAGAGTACCCGCTTTGAAGTAAAGCTGGCTAACCCCGATGGCGAATGGCTGGGCAAAGGATCAGGTAATTTATACAGTTACCAGGTGCTTTTGCGCAAAAACTATCACTTCCCTACAAAAGGTGTTTACCGTTTTCAAATTGAGCAAAACATGCGCGATAACCCGCTGCATGAGATCAGCGACGTAGGTTTAAGGGTAGAAAAAGCTCAATAATTTATACTAAAAATAAAGACCGTCATTGCTGGAACGAAGCAATCCCCGATTTGCAGAGTGGCTCTGTATAGTTTGTGATTCCTTTGTCCCTTATAATGACGGTCTTTTTTATTATTTTTAGATAGTTTATAAGAACTCTATGAAAAAACGCATCATTCTTGCATTTATAGCCGCCTCAATAGCTTTCACTTCCTGTCACAGCTCCGATAAAAATACTACCCGTCAAAACGATAGCAGCACAGCCAAAGGCAGCGGCGGCCCTGCC
>NZ_DASVOB010000059.1:0-24734 GCF_036383575.1 Mucilaginibacter sp. | reverse complement strand
CTGGCCTGCGTTACCAGGGCGTTGGTCACTGGACACTACCAGGAACCCGCTCATACGGTTTTAAACTGAGTGCCAATTTTTAACAATCAACACATGAAAGCTTATTCCCTTTTATATTTAGCAATTGGCGCGATGTTTTTTACATCATGCACCAAAGATTTCCAAAAGATCAATACCAACAATAACAGCCCGTCGTCAACCCGCCCCGAATATCATTTTACCGAGGCCATTACGCAAACCGCTTACGCTTACCAGGAAAACGCGTTTGATCGCCGCCCGGCAGCCTTGGGTAGGTATATCACCCTGGTTCGTAATAACGACTACGAAACTTTTAGGTGGACGGCCGTTGACTGGAACGATATTTACCAGCGCGCCATGATCATCAAAACCATGCAGCAGGAGGCCACAACCACAGCACAGCCTGTTTACGTAGCAACTGGTAATATTTTGATGGCCTTTAATATATCGTACCTAACCGATTTGTATGGTGATGTGCCATACTCACAGGCGCTGCAATCAGTAAGTACAGGTAACATAAAACCAGTTTATGATAAGCAACAGGATATTTATATGAACTTGCTTCAATTGTTGAAAGATTCCAACGAGCAACTGCGTACTGCTGGTACCGGCATTGATGTAAATGCCGATGCTTTATATGCAGGCAAGGCTTTGCAATGGAGAAAGTTAGCTAATTCGCTTCGCTTAAGATTATTGCTGCGCTGCTCTAAGGTTTATGCAAAAGCGTTTACAGATATGCAGGAGATTATTAACAACAGTGATCAGTATCCGATTTTCACCGCTAATACTGATAATGCCGAGGTAATATACCAGGGTGTTAAAAAAGACGATAGCTGGCCTGGTGGTGCCAAAAACATGATCGATGCCGATTTTGCCAAAACGAAAGCCAGTAAAGAATTGGTTGATGCCCTTATTGCCCGTAATGATCCGCGTTTGGCAGTATGGGTGGCACCTGTTGCTTCAACTACAGGTTCAACGGTTGATCATAACCAATATGTGGGTGTGCCTCATGCACTTGCCAATCCTGCAGATTATAATGGCGGCGAAACCCATCAATCGGTATTATCCTCATTTTTCAGGCAGGATAAGGCTACCGGTTTAAAAGCAAGCTTAATGATCTATCCGGAAGTATGTTTCATACTCGCCGAAGCTGCACAAACGGGGAAGGTAACTGTACCTTCTAAAACTGCCGAATCATTGTATCATGATGGCATTGAGGCCTCAATGGATTATTATGGAGTGAAGGCCCAGGCAGTAACCCAGGCCTACTATGATTCGCCATTGGTGAAATATGATGGTACGCAAAAACAGTTGATCATTCAAAAATGGCTGGCCATGCTGTTCCGCGGATCTGAAGGCTGGTTTGATTTCCGCCGTACAGGTTTTCCGGAGTTTGTGGCAGGGCCTATGGCGTTCCAACCGCAGTTCCCGGTAAGGTATTGCTGGCCAACCAGCGAGCCTAACGTGAATAACGACAGTTATCGTGCGGCTATCGCGGTATTTGGTGCCGACGATATCAATACCAAAATGTGGTATCTCAAATAAGATTATCCCCTAAAACCAACACAATAAGTGAATAAGGATAAGGACGGCAGGTGAATGCACCTTGCTGTCCTGTATCCTTTTACCAATGTTTTATGAGCAAAATAGCAAGAAGGAGTTTTATAGGGCGTACTTTAAAAATGGGCGCTTTATTGCCTGTTATGGGTTCGCCGGTGAAATTATTGAGTGCGGATCCCGATAAAGTAAATTACCCGGCCACCGAAATTCCCGACCGTATACTATTAACTGTAACCCCAAACCCGGCGGTTAGTATTACCATCAATTGGCGAACTGCATTGACCTCTGAAGTAAATTCGGTAGAATATACCATAGCCGATGCGCATCCCGAATTTGTAGCAAAAGCTAAAACAGTAAATGCCGTTTCAAAAAGCTTCAGTTTTGAAAATATCCGGTTTATCAATCACCGGGTTACTTTGAACGATCTTCAACCTGATACCTTATATGCTTATAGCGTAGGATATGGTGAAAACAGGAGTGAGTGGTTTCAGTTCCGTACAGCTAAAAGCCAGGTTGATAAGGCTAAACTAAGTTTTATTTACCTGGGCGATGCGCAGGTAGGTATAAAACCTTTATGGAGCCGGGTTATACGCAAAGCTTACGCAACGCTGCCTGAGGCGCAACTGGTAATTCATGCTGGCGATTTGGTAAACCGCGCCAACAAGAATGATGAATGGGGTGATTGGTTTGCTGCAGGCAGTTATATCCATGCCGGCACCCCCGCTTTAATGACACCCGGTAACCACGAATATACCCATGATGATGGCAAACCTCACCTGTCCGTTTATTGGAACGAACAATTTAGCCTACCCACAAATGGCCCTGATGATGAGTTTTTGAAGGGCAGCTGTTATTATACAGATATACAGGGTGTGAGGTTTATATCCCTCAATACGCAGATGATCGAGGAAGCCCCTTCTGATGATTGTATCCAACGACAGGTTGGTTGGCTGCACAATGTATTGAAGCAAAATCACCAGCAATGGACCTGCGTGGTTATGCACCATCCTATGTATTCGACAAAAAAGGGGCGGGATAACAAAAAATCGCGCGAGTATTTGAAACCCATATTTGATCAGTACGGGGTGGATATTGTGTTGCAGGGCCATGACCATGCTTATGCCCGTGGTATGAGTAAAATAGGTCTTACTAACGGTGACCCGCTGGCCACTTCGCATACAGTTTATGTGGTATCAGTAAGCGGTTCAAAAATGTATGAGACCGAGCCGATGGATTGGGCCGATATCATCATTAACCATACCCAGATTTACCAAACCATCAATATTGATGGCGATACGCTGCAATTTAAAGCATACCTGGCCACCGGCGAAATTGCCGATGCTTTTGACCTGGTTAAAAGAAAGGGAAAACCCAATCAGTTGATCAATAAAAAATAACAACGATATATGAAAAGAAGAGATTTTGTCAAGGGAACGGCTTTAACGGCTTTGGGCGCATCAATTATTGCCCCGCTCGAAACATTGGCTGGCAGCCGGGAAACGTATCTGGAAAGTGATGACCTGTCAAATGCCGTTGTTGCCGATGAGAATTATCCCCTGAATTTTGTGGCCATTGGTGATTGGGGCCGCAACGGCGAATACCACCAAAAAGAGGTGGCCGATCAGATGGGGAAATGGGCTGCCACACATGCCAACAAATTCATTATTTCGGTAGGTGATAATTTTTATCCCAAAGGTGTGGTAAGTGAAAACGATCCCCTTTGGCATTACTCTTTCGAAAATGTTTATACGGCGCACTCTTTGCAAGATGACTGGTACCCTGTTTTGGGCAATCATGATTACGGTACCGATCCGGATGCACAGGTGCGTTACAGCAAAATAAGCCGCCGCTGGAACATGCCGGCATTATACTACAGTAAAGAAATAAACATCAATAAGGAGGATGGAAAAGTACTGTTTGTATTCATAGATACCCAACCTATTATTTATGATTTTGAAGAACGTCAACCCAAAAAACAATTGCAGTGGATAGATGACACGCTTTCCAAAGCATCTGCCGATGTAAAGTGGAAAATTGTTATTGGTCACCATCCTTGTTATACCGTTGGCCCAAGGATCAAGAATTATGATACGCTTGCTATCAGGAAAGCATTATCGGGCATCTTCGAAAAACATAAGGTTGATGTTTATTTATCGGGCCACGAACATTCGCTGCAACATTTAAAGGCTGATAGGTATACGCACCAGTTTATATCAGGTGCCGGTTCTGAACTTACCGAGGTTGCCGCCGGTATTCCTTATAGCCGTTTCCAGGCTTCCGAACATGGCTTTATGTACTTCTCCATCAATGCCAATAAACTTAGGGTAAATGCCATTAATGATGAAGGCAGGGTGCTTTACGAAACCACTTTAAGCAAGTAGTCGATAACCGGGCTGGTGCAAGATATTGTGTTGGCCTGGGCGATGATGCCGTGCATAAATAGTATGATAACGTGATGTTAAGGGGGATTAGCTATTTCTTGATTTAAGGTGTTTGTCATGCAAATTTTCAAAACAATACCCAAAGGCGTCCACATCACGGCGCCTTTGGGTTAATAGTCCTTAATCTAAGGGCGCCGCTGCAACAGTGGTATATTTCTTCACTGTGTCAACCAACGGTTGGTTAACAGTGAAAAAGGATGTTGCAAACTTGCTCCATTTGGAAGTAATAGTAGCAGAGGCGTCGTTATTCATATCGGGCACCGCATTAGTGTTCCCCTGGTAAAACCCCCAGTTGTTACCGGTGGTCATATTTTTATAGGTCCAATTTGACCACGACATGTTGTGCGAGTTTAAACCCTTCATCCATTTCCCCCACAAGTCCAGGAATAACCAGTAATTATATTCGCCCGCGTACACAGGTACGTTCCACATTTGCCGGTGCGAATCCATGTCGGCCAGGTTATTGTCAATAAAACCGCTTTGCTCGGCGTAGTTGGTTGTGTTAGTATCATAGTAATGCGCCTGGTAAAGTACATTTGTCCAGCCGTTTGAGGTTGGTGAGCCCAATGTGTCAAAATTATAAAAGGCCTGCATGCAAATAATATGGTCAGCATCTATTGCCCTGATGGCAGTATAAAGTGTATTGTAAAAAGCCTTAATACTTAACGCGCTGCTGCTGGTTACGGGTTCATTTAAAAGGTCATAGGCAGCAATGGCGGGGTTGCCGTTAAAATGGGTTGCTATTGCTTTCCAAATGTTTACGGTCATGGTTTGGTAAGCGGGCGTGGTCCAAAGGTTGTTGTTTACAGCCTCCCCGCTGGTTATGTAACCGTCGGATCCGCCGGGAGCACCATGCAGGTCGATAATGATATACAGGTTACGGGAAGTGCATTGTGTGCTGAGCCAATCCAGTTGCGTAAATGCGTTCGATTTCATTACGCCGATATCGTCCATGAGCTCCCGCCAATAAACAGGTACACGAACCATGTTCATGCCCATATCCTTTATTTTATCAAGATCGCTGGTTGTGATCCAAACATTTTGAAAGGTATCCAATAAATTATCGGCAGCAGGCTGTCCGAAACGGGTAATAAAGGTATTCCTTAAGCTGGTATCATCGTTCATGTACGCGTTAACTTCGGCAACCGACCAATAGGCATCTGAAGCCGTACCCTGCTGATATATCAGGATATATCGGGCCTGCGTAGCACCAAAATTAACAGATACAAACTTAGCGCCGGTGCCCGATCCAACATTGGTCCAGTTAACTCCATCGGCCGATGTTTGAACGAGGTATTGCCTTAAGTAATCGGTAGTGAAATTGCCGGCGTCGATGCCAATTTGATCAAATACACGCAACGAGCCCATATCTATTTTAAGCCATTGCCCCGGGGCTTGTGCAATACCGGTACTCCAGCGCGTGTTTAGATCGTTGTCAAAAATTGCGCTGGTGGTGGTACCGGTCATGGTGCCGGATGCTGTTGCCGTCCAGCCCAAACGGTTTAAGGCTCCGGTACCCAGTGGGCCTATCCAGGCTTCCTGGCTTAGCCAGGAACCTAAGTTTGTGCCCCGGAGGTTTACTACAGAACCAGTGCCGGAATTGTCCTTTAATACCTTACCGCTAACTTTTAGGAAGCTGCTTGCTGTAAAAGCGTGGTCCTGGAGGTTGTTTGTGCCATTGGCAGCTGTGGCCTTGCCGGGATTTGTTATTCCTTTTTTGCAGGCTGTAAATGATAAACAGATGGCTAAAAACAGCAATAAATAAGAACTGATGAAGTGTTTCATAATTTGTAGGGTTAATTGGTGAAACCGCCTTTTTTGCCCTAAAACCACCATCCTATCATTTAAAACGCAAATGCGTTTTTACGACGGGCGATGTAATTTAAGAAGGTTACGTTACAGGTGGTTTATTTACTAATTGGTTTGAGGTGATTTGCAAATCACTCGAAATTAGACAGATGGCAGACTATAGCTGTCATACACCAACATCCTGCAACATGTAGCGTCCTGAACAGGAATTAAAGAAGAAAAGGCTTCGGGTCAGAAAGGTGGAGGTTCAACTCCGGCCGAATCGCGGCTCCTGTGATCAATATCTGCTTTTATCTCCGGGAGAATTTTGTCTAACCTGTAAAAACTCATGATCATCATGGAAATAATGACCAAAAAAGCGGGAATGTACAGATAATTGAGTTTTATGGCCATCAATGCCGCAGGCGTTTGCTGTTGATGAGGGAGATAGTGGCCCCAGGTAAGCATGAGGCCGGCCAGTGCTCCGCTTCCTGCCATGGCTATTTTGCCGGTAAACTGGTTAACAGCTGCTATCAGGCCTCCGGCATTAACGCCTGTTTTCCATTCGCCATAATCAACAGGATCGGCCTGCATAGAAAAATAAATAGTATGACGCAATCCAAACCCCAGCCCAGATACAACCGAACCGGCAATCAAGCCAACGGTCGAGTTGCCCGCCGCCATCATGATCAGGATCCCCGTTAAATGTATGCCGCTGGAAATAAGAAATATGCTGCGTTTTTGGTAGCGTTTGGCCAATAAAGGCGCACAGGCCGTCCCCGCCAGCGGAACGAGTGTAAGTATGGTTGCTATCAAGCCTGCGAGGTCTGGCCGCGAAACATTATAAGTGTAAAAATACAATAATGTGCCTTGCTGCAAAAAATAGGCACCCCACATAAACAGGATATTGACCGCGAATAATTGCCATGGCCTGTTTCCATTTAGTGCAGAGAAAGATGCTTTAAAGCTTGGACTTTCAGGCCTTGCTTTTGTTCTTTCTTTCACATTAAGGAATGTGAGGTATATAAAAAAGCCTCCGCTTATGGCGTAAATGATCATCGTTCGGAAAAAGCCATCTTTTTGCACACCATGGCCGAGCGATTTAACCAGGGGCAAAGTAAGGCCCGCGACCACGGTAGCCCCCACAAATGAAAAAAGGATACGTGAGGTTGCCAAAACGGTGCGTTCGTGGGCGTCATTTGTGAGGCTGGGCAGTATCGACGTGAGGGGCATGTTCACCATCGTATACGCCAACGACAGCCCGGTGTAAGTGATGTAGGCATAGATCAATTTCCCCGAAACGGAGATGTTAGGAACATAGAAGGCCGCTATTGAAAATACAGTAAACGGTAACGCTCCCCACAAAAAATAAGGCCTCGATCTGCCCCAGCGGCTCCGTGTTTTATCGATGATGAGCCCCATCAAAAGATCTGCATTACCATCGATGATTCGGGCTACTAAAAAAAGTATGCCTACCTGCACTGAAGATATGCCCGCTACATCGGTATAAAAAAACATCAGGTAAAGCGTTAGCATTTGCCAAACAAGGTTGCAGCCTAAATCGGCTACACCATATCCCAGGCGTTGGCGCCAAATTTCAGAAAGACCAATCTGTTTGACTTTACGCATTTATAGGTATTTAGGGGATTGCTAAAATACATTAATATTAATGAGTATAATTGACTCAATAAAACAATTTATTCGGCAGATTATTATTTTTGGACATGAAAAAGCAGGAAGATTGGAAATCCATTGTGTTGGAAGGCGATAAGCATTACCTGCCGCATATTTCTATTGACTGTGTTGTGTTGGGTTTTCACGATAATCAGCTAAGGGTATTGCTACTTAAACCAAAGCAGAAAGAAGAATGGGCGCTGCCCGGAGGCTTTGTTAAACGAGAGGAAACGGTGGAAGAAGCCGGCTACCGCACCTTGTTTGAAAGAACCGGGCTAAAGGATACGTTTTTGGAGCAATTTCATACCTTCAGCGATCCTTACCGTACCCGGCATAATCTTACCCGCGCCGAATTTAAAAATATCGGTATCGATATGCCTGAGGATAACTGGGTGACCCAACGGTTTCTCACTGTAGGCCTTTATGCCCTGGTAGAGTTTTCAAAAGTAGTGCCTAAACCTAATCAATTATCTGATTACTGCGAATGGTGGGATATTCACAATGTAGGCAAACTGATCCTGGATCATAATCATATTCTCGATAAGGCACTACAGTCTATTCGTTTACAGCTTAAATATAAACCTATTGGCTATAATTTGCTACCTCAGAAGTTTACGCTTTCTGATTTGCAGAAGTTGTACGAAACAATCCTTGATAAAAAGCTGGACCGTGCAAATTTTAACCGGAAAATGCTGTCGTCAAAATTCCTCACCTACCAGGAGGAAAAGAAAACCGGAGTCCCTCACAAAGCCCCCTTTTTGTATTCATTCGATGTAGAGAAATATAACCAGGCATTACGGGATGGCCTCAGCGGTGAAATATAGAACCTAAACCGAATTACGGCAAATGGTGTGAAAAGGTACCGGCACCTGCTGGCTGCTATCATTCAGGATAAGCCCGGCCATGGTTTCGCCCATAACCCTAAAATCGGTAGAGATAGTAGTAAGCCCGTTCAGTACCATTCTTTTAAGCGGTGTTTCATTGTAGGATATGATCCCGATATCTGATCCGGGCTTCAGCCCCGAATTTTGGATCTTATCGATCAATATGACAAGATCATCTTCCATTAAGCTGATATAGACAGTTCCCTTAGTGATCTCTTCCTTTTCAACCTCGGTAATGATATTGAAGTTGAAAACATTTTTGCGGCAAAATTTTTTGAATCCGTTCAATATCTCAACAGCATGGGCGGTATCTTCCGGAAATACGATTTTCAGCCTTTCATATTTTTCTAACCGGTTGAGCATAGAATCAAGGGCGGTGTAGATATCCTTTTCAAAATCCTGGTAAACCGCGCCGCGGTAAAGATCTTTGTATTGCAGGTGCCTATCCAGAATATACAATTGTTTGGGCGGGATCTGCTGGATAATATCATAGATCAGCGTATCATTTTTAATAAAAGGTGGTATCAACACGAACACGTGGTAACTGGGCAGTTTTTCGGTTACCAGGTTAGATAACTCGTGGATATCGTTATTATATACGCAAAGATCAATGGTGGCATTATGCTGCATCACGTTAACAAAGCTGTCGTAAATGATCTTCTTATGGGTACTGATCTTGTTAAACAGCAGTAATATCTTTTTTCGGGCATGCAGTTGCGGGTTAACAACAAAATAACCTTTTCCGGGAACACTTGCCAGGAAACCATTCCTTTTTAACAGATTGTAAGCTTTTTCACTCGTTTTTTTGGAAATATCCAAAGCAAGGCAAAGGTCATTGATGGATGGCAATACATCGCCCTGATCCACCACTCCGTCTTCGATCCCGTTTTTAATGGAATTAAAGATCTGATGATACATTGGCGTCATCGAGTCCTTATTGATGGATAATATCTTGAGAAAGTTTCTCATAACGGGCCCTGTAACTCAAATTTAATAAAATTCATTGAGTTATTATGACGCAAAGTATTTTAAATTTTGCAGAATTCAAAACTTTTTATCTCAAATAATCTGATCTGCCCGGTTTGGTGGGAGGTAAGTGAATGACAGTTGCAAAAACGGCAATAGTTAGTTTTGACTAATTGAGTTATAAAGACTCATTGAAGCCAATATAAACCGGGGCTCCGCCTCATTCAACTTATTTAACCTTTTAAATTATGGACAGAAAATTTTACAAATTTTACCGGAGGTCGCTCGTCGTTTTCCTCCTGGCACTTTTGTTTTCGGGCGGGCTATTTGCTCAGACCAAAATAACAGGTGTTGTTAAAGACGAGAAAAACCAACCCTTGCCAGGGGTTAACGTAACTGTTAAAGGCACTACTACCGGGTCAAATACCAATCCCGAAGGTGTTTTTAGCCTTACCGCAAAGCCGGACGCGATCCTGGTTTTTTCATTTGTGGGCTACAATCCGCAGGAAGTTGCGGTGGGGGGTAAAACAACGGTCAACGTGAGTTTAACGCCTTTAACCACTTCCATTAATGAGGTAGTTGTTTTGGCCTATGGTTCACAATCAAAGCGAGAGATTACTGGTGCCGTTCAAACAGTGAGCGGCAAAGAGCTGCAGGACCAACCGGCAGCCCAGTTTACCCAAAAACTACAGGGAAAGCTTGCAGGTGTTCAAATTACGCAAACTACGGGTACGCCGGGTGGGGGCATGGCTGTACGTATCCGCGGCTCAGCTTCCATTTCGGCAGGCAATAACCCGCTGTACGTGGTTGATGGTTTCCCTATTGTAGGTGATATCAGTAACATCAACCCTGATGAAATTGAAAATATTTCGGTGCTGAAAGATGCATCTTCCACCTCTCTTTATGGCTCGCGTGCTGCCAATGGTGTGGTTATCGTTACTACAAAACATGGCTCAGCCGGAAAAACCACGGTAAGCTTAAATGCTTACAGAGGTTTTCAGGCTGTTCCGCAAAAAGGCCGTCCGGATATGATGAACGCGCAGGAGTTTGCGCAGTTTAAAAAGGAAGTAGCTACAGATAACGGGCAGGCGGTAGACCCACTGTTCCAAAACCCAGCTTCATTGGGAAAAGGAACTGATTGGTATTCCGCGGTTTTGCGCACTGCTCCCATTGAAAATTACAGCATTTCCATCAATTCAAACAAAGATAAGTTAAGTACTGCCGTTGTTATCGGTTTCTTTAACCAGGACGGTGTTTTAAGGCAATCAAACTATAAACGGTATTCTATAAGGGCCAATACCGATTACCGGGTTAACGATTGGTTTAAGCTGGGTGCTAATGTCGCGCCAACTTTTTCTGAAAACAACACGCCGCAATCCGATGGGATCTGGTATAATACATCGGGAATTATACAGGGTGCTATCCTGACAAGTCCGTTGGCGCCTTTTAAAAATGCGGACGGAAGCATCCCGATCAATACATCCGGCTATGGTACCCTTGATGCACCAAACTGGTATAATGAACTTTACACCACTAAAAACAACACAAAAACCAACCGCTTATTAGCCAACGGGTATGTGGAGGCCGATCCTATACCAGGCCTCGCTATTAAGTCAAGCATCAATGTTGACTACGGCCAGGCGGTATACAACAATTTTACACCTTCAACTAACGGCGGCTTTTTTAATCCGGGCAGCCTTACGGATGCTTCCAGGATCCATGCCACCACCTCTAATAATTTATATTTTTCGTGGTTGTGGGAAAACACGGTGAATTATAAAAAGAGTTTAGGCAAACATAATTTTGAAGCACTGATTGGTTATACCTCGCAGTATTTCAGGAACGAAGGCAGCAGCATTAACGCCAGCAATTTCCCCGATAACCTGGTGCAAACCATTAACGCTGCTTCTACATTTACTGCTACCGGCAGTGTTGAGGAGTTCACGCTGTTATCATACGTTGCCAGGTTAAATTATAATTTCAGCAATAAGTACCTGCTGTCTGCCGCGATCAGGCGCGACGGATCATCCCGTTTCGGTACCGACAGGCGTTATGGTAATTTTCCTTCAGTTTCGGCCGGCTGGGTGGCATCGGACGAGGATTTTATGAAATCTTTTAAAACCGTGTCCAATTTAAAATTCAGGGCCAGTTATGGTACAATAGGTAATAACAATATCGGTAACTACACGCAGTATGCTACAGTAGTTGGCACCAACTATCCCTTTAATAACTCACTGGCAAATGGCCGCAGTATTGCCGGCCTAAATAATACCTTGCTGGGTTGGGAAACCTCAAAAGAGGCAGATTTCGGTATTGACTTAGGCATTTTGAACAATCGTATTTCCTTTAGTTACGATTACTACAATAAAATAACCGATAACCTGCTCTATTCGGTTGATATCCCGATCAGTTCCGGTTTTTTCAATTATACCACCAATGTAGGAAAGCTAAAGTTCTGGGGGCATGAATTTAATATTTCAACCAAAAACCTTGTTGGGGAGTTTAAATGGAACACCAATTTCAACATCTCCTTTAACAAAAACAAAGTACTGGCTTTGGGCACTGCTAATGCCGCTATATACGGCGACCTTACCATTACTCAGGTAGGACAGCCGCTTGGCCAGTTTTATGCTTACAAATTTGATGGTATTGCCAACAACCAGGCCGAGTTTGATGCCGCTCCTAAGTATCCGGGCATGGAAGTGGGTATGGCAAGGTTTAAAGATATTAACGGCGACGGTCAGATCACCTTCGATAACCGGGACAAGGAAGTGCTTGGAAACCCTTCGCCAAAATTTGTGTATGGTATGACCAATAGTTTTGCTTACAAAAACTTTGATCTGTCGGTTGTTGTGGCAGGTCAGTATGGTAACAAACTTGCCAACCGTATTGAACCCTTTACCGAAAACCTGGATGGCGCTTTTAACGTGACCAGAGACGTAGCCAACCGCTGGAGATCACCTACTGATGTTGGCGACGGCAGGTATGGGAAGGACATTTCCGGAACTACTGGTTATGAGCGTGATAATGCCAGTTCAAGGTTGTTGTATGATGCAAGTTTCTTAACTGTCAAAAATGTAACCTTAGGCTACACTGTACCTGTTAAAAACAACAAATACATCCATTCGGTACGATTATACGCCAGCGGTCAGCAATTGTTTGTATTCACCAAATATCCGGGCGCAAACCCCGAGGCTTCGGGCGATGCATATGGTAACCAGGCAAGCCCCCTGAACCTGGGCAGCGATTATTCTAATTACCCGGTTCCGCGTACTATCACATTTGGTGCAAACTGTAACTTTTAATTTTTATCCCGAAGATCATGAAACACAAGATATTACTGGCATTATTGATATGCCTTTTATTTGGGGCGTGCAAGAAACAGTTTTTAGATAAAACCCCGATCAGCCAATTAAGTGCCGTTGATTTTTATAAATCGCAAAGCGATTTTGATCAGGCTGTTGTAGGTATTTACGTGCCGCTAAGGCCGCTGTATGGAGTAGGACTGGCTGATTACGGAGCCTGGTCAATGGGCGAAATGAGATCAGATAACACTTGCTTTATCTTCAATTTTGCCAACCGTGGCTATGCCGACCGTGAAGGAGTAGAAACTTTTTTGGATGATGTGAACGGTGGCGGCGCATCAAATAAATATGATAACGACTATATTATTATTGGCAGGGCAAACCAGGTGCTTGCCCAAATAGATAACGTTGGGCTAACGGGTACCGCTAAGGACAATGACAAAGGACAGGCCTTATTTTTACGCGCTTTCGCTTATTTTGACCTGGTGCAATATTTTGGCGATGTACCGATGGTATTGGCTCCGCCAACTACTTATGATCAAACTCAAGTAGGCAGAACTGCTGTCGCGGATGTGTATAAACAAATTATTGCCGATGCTACCGCCGCCGCGGCGCTGCTGCCATTGCCCGCTAACCAAACCAAAGGCCATGTGGCCAAAGGAGCTGCCTATACCTTGTTAGGGAATGTGAATATTGTTTTGAAACAATGGGCCGCTGCCGAAACCGCTTTAAAGAATGTATCCGGCTACTCGCTTTTGCCTGATTATGCTTCTGTATTTGATCCGAATAATAAAAATAACGCAGAATCGATATTTGAAATTCAATACTGGGACGATCCGGCGGCCGGGCAGGCAAGCAATTTCGCTTATAACTTTTTGCCCATATTGGCCGATCCTGGTGTGATCTCCGGCTTTCCGTCGGGTTCAAGTAACACCTATGCTGGCTGGAATACACCCACGCCTGATCTGATCGCTGCATATGAAGCGGGAGACAAGCGTTTGAATGCTTCAATTGGCTTTTACACAGGGGGGATCTATGTAAATATTCCTTACATCAAAAAGTATGTTCACGGAGCAAAGATAGCCCCGAATACCAATGACGATTTTCCTGTTTACCGGTACGCCGAAACACTGCTGTTACTGGCTGAGGCCTTAAACGAGCAGGGCAAATCAGGCGAGGCATTGACGGCCTTAAATCAGGTGCATGCCAACGTGCGTACAGGTTTAACCCCGATAGCGGCGGCAGATCAGGCCACTTTGCGAAACGCAATTTTGCATGAAAGGCAAATTGAATTGGCCTTTGAAAATAAACGCTGGCTTGACCTGGTGCGAACCGGTACCGCTGCGGCCGTGATGAACGCCCAGGGTGCAAAGATAAAAGCTAACCCGAAAGCATATTATTACCCTACCGGTATATCTCCGGTCCAGGCGTCATACAACGTTACTACTTCAAGATTGCTGTTCCCTATTCCTGCGCGGGAGGTACAGATCAACCCGAAATTAACGCAGAACCCAGGTTATTAATCTATGTTATTTAACTCAACGCGCCCGGCAAAGGGCGCGTTTTTTAATTTTTGCTGGATTCGTAAACTTACACGGAACCAATTGGGGTTCGTGGCTAAGTATGGAAGTATATTTCATCAGGAAATATCCAGCGATATTTCAGAATTGATTTTAACAATAAACGGCCATGTTGAATTTCAAGGCAGACAAAGAAATCAGCGTACCTGTAGTGGCGCAAATTGTACAGGCGATCACTACAGGTATACTTAATGGAGTTTTAGTGCAAGGTAAACGGCTACCGTCTATCAATCAATTCAGTAAACAATTTGCTGTAAGCAGGGACTCTGTGGAAAAAGCTTACAAAAAACTTAAAATTTCGGGAATGATAATTTCTGTACCTGGCAAAGGAAATTATGTATCGGGATTATCTGGCAACAACGAAGCGATACTAATAATTTCAAAAAAGATGTTCAGCTCCGATAAAACGCTAAACATGGCATTTTTGACTGAATTAGAGCAGTTGGCGATGACCGCGGTTTCAATTCGGGAAATTTCAACAGAAAAACTACAGCAATACCTTGAGGATTATAAACATCAGTTAAGACATTATTTAATAGCGGGAGCTATACCTTTGCTGAATGTGATGGTTTAAGCCGGTGCAAATATAATAAAGCACTCCTGATCGGGTATATGCCTTACAATAGTTTAGATAAAACACAGGAGGGGCCAACCGGGGGCAACTACACTTGGTTAGCTAAGGCAGATAATTTGATAAATAACTACTAAGTCCATGGATTAAATGTATAATTAATTATATTTGCCACCATTCGTTAACATAATTAACAGTCCTGGGCAGTGTTCCTGATCATTAGATATGAAATTAAACTTTACTAAATTCCTTATACTACCATTATTTATTACCGGCTATAATTTAAACGCACAAACAAAACTTATCAGTGGCTTTAACACTGAAGCTGCCGGTAAACAAAGTGATATTGAAGCCCGGTTTGATAAACAGCTTAATAGCGAGCATATTGGCCAAGCCATAAAACAACTTTCGGCTAAACCTCATGAATTAGGGTCGGCCAATGGTAAAGCTGTAGCCCAGTCCATACTTGCTGCTTTTAAAAGTTATGGCTGGGAGGCCAAAATTGAAACATACCAGGTACTTTTTCCAACACCAAAAACAAGAGTACTGGAACTGACCTCCCCAACAAGTTATACTGCTCTTTTAAAAGAGCCTGCCTTAAAAGAAGATGCCACCTCAGGGCAGGAAGACCAGTTACCCACTTACAATGCCTGGAGCGCTGATGGGGATGTAACTGCCGAACTGGTTTATGTGAATTTTGGTTTGCCCGATGATTATGAAAAACTGGATAAATTGGGCATCAGTGTAAAAGGCAAAATTGTAATTGCACGTTATGGCCGCTCATGGCGTGGTATAAAACCCAAGGTAGCGCAGGAACATGGAGCTATAGGTTGTATCATTTATTCGGACCCCAAAGAGGATGGTTATTACCAGGGAGATGTGTATCCTAAAGGCGCGTTTAAAAATGAATACGGGGTACAAAGGGGCTCGGTAATGGATATGGTGATCTATCCCGGTGATCCGCTTACTCCCAATATTGGCGCAACAGCAAAAGCCGCCAGAATTGAAAGAAGCGAAGCAAAAAACCTGTTGAAGATCCCGGTATTACCTATCAGCTATCATGACGCCCAGCCTCTACTGGCGGCTATTGACGGACCGGTTGCACCTGAAGAATGGCGTGGTGCATTGCCCATAACCTACCATATTGGCCCGGGTAATGCCAAAGTGCATCTGAAGTTGGAATTTAATTGGAGTATTGTACCGGCGTATGACGTGGTTGCTACTATAAAAGGTTCGCAATATCCGGATGAGTGGGTTGTGCGCGGTAACCATCATGATGCCTGGGTAAACGGAGCCGGCGACCCGATCAGTGGTTTAGCTGCAGAACTGGAAGAAGCAAAAGCGATTGGGTTGCTGGTTAAAAACGGGTACAAACCCAAACGTACCTTGAAATATATTGCCTGGGATGGCGAAGAACCATCATTACTGGGATCTACCGAATGGGCAGAAGACCATGGTGCCGAATTGCAACAGAAAGCGGTTGCTTACATCAACTCAGATGGTAATGGCCGGGGTTTTCTTGAAGCGGGCGGTTCACACGCGTTAACCAACCTGGTAAATGAGGTAGCCAAAGATGTGACTGATCCGCAGACTAAAGTGAGCATTTATGACCGGAAAAGGGCTGCTGTGATCGCTAAAGCTCCGCTTAAGGACAAAAAAGAATTGCTAAGCAAAAACGAGCTTTCGATAGAGGCATTGGGTACAGGATCTGATTATTCCGCTTTTTTACAGCATTTGGGCATACCATCGCTCAATTTAGGCTTTGGCGGTGAAGACGCGGGTGGTGAGTACCACTCCATTTATGATTCGTACGATGATTATACACGTTTTAAAGATCCCGGTTTTAGCTATGGCCTTGCCTTAGCCCAAACAGCCGGAAGGGTGACGCTTAGACTGGCTGATGCTGACGTGCTTCCTTTTGATTTCCGGGTTTTAAATAAAACGATAGATACCTATGTTAATGAACTGATCACTCTAAATACCCAGTTGAGCGAAAATCGGGCTATCGAAAATCAACTGGTCAAAGAAAATATTTACCAGCTGGCTCAGGATCCGCAAAAGCCTTTAAAAGCTGCGTCGCAAAAAGAGGAAGTACCCAAACTTGATTTTACCTCAATAAAAAACGCGTTATCAGCTTTAACAAGCGCCTCCGGAAATTTGGCCGAAAAGCTGAAAAACTTGCCTGCTAACAAAACGGCAGCCGTTAATAAAGCATTATACCAGGCCGAGCAACAGTTGTTACTGCCCAATGGGTTACCCAGAAGGGGATGGTATAAACACACTCTGTATGCTCCTGGTTTCTACACCGGATATGGTGTTAAAACCCTGCCCGGTATAAGGGAGGCTTTGGAACAGGGCAACTGGCAGGAGGCGCAGGAACAAATTACATTTGCTGCTGCCAGTATTGATAAGTTGGCAGCGTATCTACAGAAAATAGTCGCAGGGGCATAGCTATTTACACAACAGGTCTCGATCAGGCTAAATTAATTGATATGGTAGGTCTATTTTAAATGAGATCGGAGGTTGAGCTGGTCTTTCGACAAGATGCTGGCCAATTTTTTTACAATAAGTTTATATTTGGGAAATGGAAGCCCCTAACTTACATAGAATAACCTGGAACGAGTTTACGAACGGGTGCGAAGAGGGGTTGCATAATTTGTACAGGCAGCATTATCTGGGCTTGATCAATTATGGTATTAAACTTAGCGGCGACAGGCAATACTCGAACGACTGCATTGTTGAAATGCTGCTCGGCCTTTGGGAAAAACGGGCTAAATTACCAGAGGTTGAAAATGTAAGAAGTTACTTATTAACCTGTTTACGAACGGTTATGCTGCAACATATCAGATCGGATAAGTTAAGAGGAGTTAAAGAGAGCCATGCCCACTCTTTAACAGACCAGCTGGAGCTATCCTACGAAGACCATATCACCAGGATCCAAACCGATTTGATCGTTAAAGATAAATTAACAAAAAGCTTGAATAAACTTACTGAAAGGCAGAAAGAATTATTGCAGCTGAAGTTTTTTGACAATCTTGATTACGATGAAATAGCAGCTAAATGCAATATATCTAAGCGTACTGCTTACAATATTGTGTACGATGCATTGAAAATATTGAAAGATGACCTTAAAAAAGAAGGTAATGAAGATTCTTATTACCTGTTATCTGTTGTGAGTTTGCTGTTATTTGCCATGGGAGCAGGTATCTCCTGATTTCTTTCGAATAAAACGCCTGTTTTATTAAAAAAGTTAAAAAATATTCAATTTTTCGTAGTAAAAATTGAAATGCCAAGCATCAATAGGGAAATTTTAGAAAAATGAACTATTCTGATTTTGGTATTGAAGATTTCTTATCTGATATTTCGTTTCAGGAATATTGCTTGGGTACCAACGAACAAGCGGTAGCTTTTTGGACTGAATGGCTGATAGATCACCCTGAAAAAGAGGAGGTCGTTAATAGTGCCAAATCCCTTTATTATCTGCTCAATGGAAATATTACTGACCGGGATTTCAAGGCAGACTATAATGTTTTCAAAAAAGCCCTGGGGCAACTGGACATTAACCCTGTTCCGCATGAGGCGTATGTCCAAGAGATAATCCCACTTAAACGATCTAATACGAAACTGGTGATGACCTTAACAAGCATTGCTGCTTGTTTCCTGATAGCATTTGCTGCTTACTTACTTAATGTCAAAAAAAGTAAAGAGCCGGTAATAAACGAAGCGCTTAGTTTTTCAAGCCCCTTGGGTAAAAAGAAATCAATTACCCTTACCGACGGAACAACGATCATTTTAAATGGAGGGAGTAAACTAACGGTTGCCGGTAGTTATAATATCAGCCGGCGCGATGTAATACTGGAGGGCGAAGGTTATTTTGATGTTGTACACAATGCTCAAAAGCCCTTTATAGTCCACACCGCCAAAATTAACATTAAAGATATCGGCACTATTTTTAACGTAAAGGCCTATCCTTCTGATAAAACAACAGAAGCTTCTTTAATTAAGGGGGCTGTAGAAATCACCCTGAACAACAAAGCCAAAAGCAAAATTTTGTTGAACCCTAATAATAAACTGGTTTTGCTTAATAATGAGGGGGCAAATATTACCGCAGGCACGGCAAAAGTTCAAGCCCCTTTCGTAGTGCGTAATATTACTAAGAATACAGATGGTAACTCGGTAGTTGAAACCGATTGGACCCAAAATAAGCTAACATTTTTTAACCAGCCTTTTGATGAAATAGCGGTTCAGATGGAACGCTGGTATGGCGTAAAGATCAACATCATTAACCCCGATGTAAAGAGCTATCATTTTACGGCCACGTTTGATCATGAAGACATTACACAAGTATTAGAGGCCCTCAAATTATCCGGAAACTTTAAATACAGAAAGGAGGATAATATAATCAGTATTTACTAAGATTCCCAAAACGCAAAAAAGGGGAATACAAACGTATCTCCCCTCGCGAATTAAAATTCTCACTGAAGACAGGTTAATCAATTGGCGTTGTCACCTGCTTCAAATGTCAAAACTTTTAAATCATGTAAAATTATGCAAAAAAGCACAGATAATGGTGCCGTTTTCCCTATTCCCCCTATTGGTAAAATTTTGTTTGTTATGAAGTTAACTTTTATGCTGGTCCTCTTCAGTTGCCTCTCTGTTTCGGCAACTGTATTCTCCCAGGAAGTGCGCATGTCAATGAGTGTTAAGGATGCTGAGATCAGCAAAATTATAAGGACAATTGAAAAAACTACACCTTATAAATTTGTTTACAATAACAACCTGTTCAAATCGGATACCAGGATCAATCTTTCAGTTACCGATGTAACGGTAGCCGATATATTAAATACTATTTTACAACACACCGGCTTTACATATAAAATATTTAACAACAACCTGATCGTGCTTGTGAAACAGGTGCAGGAGGCTCCAGCACTGGTGGTTACAGGTATAGTTGTCGACGATGAGGACCGACCTCTTCCCGGTGTTACTATTAGGGTAAAAGGAAACAGGTTTGTAAGCTCTGCCAGTGATTATAATGGGCATTTCAACATTACCGTAGCATCCGGAAATGATATTTTAATTGTTAGTTATATCGGTTTTATTACCGAGGAAGTGCCTCTTTCGGGACAACGATCAGTTAAGATCAGGCTTAAACCGGCTCAAAACGGTTTAAATGAGGTGCAGGTAATAGGTTATGGTGTTACAACCAAAAGAAACAATACAGGCGCTGTAAGTTCCATTACTGCCAAAGACATAGAGAATCAACCGGTTTCTAACCCGTTGGCGGCCATGCAGGGTAAACTTCCGGGTGTACAGATCACCCAAAACAATGGTTTACCTGGTAGCGGTTTCCGGGTGCAGATCAGGGGGATTGGTTCATTATCAAGTGGTACCCTGCCTCTTTATGTGGTTGATGGTATCCCGTTTACGCTATTCAATGGTAGTACCCCTGCATCAGACGGGCTCAATGCCTATGGTGTTAGCGGTGCTAATGGCGGCGAGATCAGTCCGCTGGGGATGATCAACCCTGATGATATTGAACGGATCGATGTTTTAAAAGATGCCGATGCCACAGCTATTTATGGATCGAAAGGTGCTAACGGCGTTGTTTTGATAACCACCAAAAAGGGTACAGGCGGTAAAACAAAATATAGCGTAAACTTTTACCAGGGTGTTGGTAAGGTTGGTCACTTTATTGACATGCTGAATACAACTGATTACCTGGCTATGCGCAAAGCAGCTTTCGCGGCTTCGGGTGTAACGCCAACGGCAACTAATGCGCCCGATCTACTTGTTTGGGATCAAAATGCGAATACTAACTGGCAAAAACAGTTAATAGGAGGTACGGCCCATACCACCAATGCAGACATAGCTGTTTCCGGTGGTAGCGCGCAGAATACTTTTTTATTCAGCTCAAATTATCGTCATGAGGGAACTGTTTTTCCCGGCAGTTTTGGGGCTAATACATTTTCAAACCGCTTAAGCGCAGGGCATAAGAGTGCTGATGGGAATTTTGGTATCAACCTTAATGTGAACTATGGTTATATGCAAAATAATTTGATCGGTACTGACCTGTCTACCCTATACAGTTTGCCACCTAACCTGCCTACCCGTAATGCAGACGGATCCCTGTATTGGAATAATTCAATAACCAACCCATTAGCTTATTTGCTCCGGCCAACGGCCAATACCACAACCAACCTGATCAGTAATATGAATGTTTACTATCATTTACTGCCGGGTTTAAGCGTAAAAGCAAATTTAGGATATTCGGCAACCGGTCTTAAACAAACACTGGAGACGCCGCTGACTTCCCTGAACCCGGCAAATGTAGTTTTATCTGCACCAAGTAATACGTTGCGATATGCCAACAATACTTACTCCAACTATATCGTGGAGCCCCAGGTTGAATACCGGA
This sequence comes from Mucilaginibacter sp., assembly GCF_036383575.1. Taxonomy (GTDB): domain Bacteria; phylum Bacteroidota; class Bacteroidia; order Sphingobacteriales; family Sphingobacteriaceae; genus Mucilaginibacter. The sequence continues at coordinate 3,529 of NZ_DASVOB010000059.1, read as the reverse complement.
AGAAAATATTAAAAGGGAACTTGCAGGCATTAGCAGGTACAACGTTTCAGCGTACGCTTACTGATGGTTTAAATTTATTGGGAACAGGATTTAGTAGTGATGCCCTGATCGGTAATTTGAACAATGCAGCGTCGATCATTAATTATGGCAGCAACAACTCTGATTATAAATATGCCGCCTTATTTGCCCGGTTAAATTATAACTGGGATGATAAATACCTTTTGGATGGCACGTTTCGCCGGGATGGCTCATCAAGGTTTGGAGCGAACCACCGCTTCGGGAATTTTTGGGCAGTAGGTGCCGCCTGGATCTTTTCGCAGGAATCTTTTATGAGAAACCTGTCATGGATAAGCTTTGGTAAGTTACGCAGCAGCTATGGCTTAACCGGTAATGATCAAATTCAAAATTACTTATACGATGCTTATTTTAATACCACCGGTTCTTCCAACAGTTACCAGGGGCAATCTATTATCTATTCATCCTCTGTTCCCAACCCTAACTTGCATTGGGAAACCAATAAAAAGCTGGATGTAGCTGTTGAGTTGGGCTTTTTTAAAGACAGGGTTTATTTAAAGGCAGACTATTTCCGTAACCGCTCATCTGATCAGTTGATTTCAGTAGCGTTACCAACGCAGGCGGGCTTCAATAGCTATACAACAAATTTTCCGGCAGTTGTTCAAAACAACGGCTTCGAATTTGAATTAAGCACCACGAATATTCAGCATAAAAACTTCAAATGGGTAACGGCGTTCAATTTAACTATTCAGCGCAATAAGATCTTATCGATTGAAAACCCTGGTCAGCTTTTTAATAGCTCAAGCTACATCGTGGGCCAGCCTGTTAATGCAACTTTATTGTATCATTTTACAGGTATTGACCAGGCAACCGGAGTGCCAACCTATCAGGACCTGAATGGCGACGGGGCAATAACATATGCGGGCGACCGTAAGCCGGCACCATTAGGGCATCCGTATTATGGAGGTATGACCAATAGCTTCACTTATAAAAGCATACAGTTAGATGTGTCCTTTTTGTTTAATCACCGTATGGGGTATATTAACAACACCTCTTCGTATCCTTATGGAACCGGTTTAACCAACCAAAATGCAAGTGCGTTACAGCGTTGGACAGCGCCGGGCGACAACTCAGTTTATCCGGGTGCAACAACCATCGGCACTACTCCATATTATAATTATAATTCATCGGATGCAAATTGGGGCGATGCGTCATTTCTTAAGTTAAAAACGGTGAGTTTAAGTTATGCATTACCAAAATCATGGGTTCGTTCCATCAGTTTATCAGGCTTAACCGTGTTTGCAAGGGGAGAGAACCTGGTTACCTGGGCTAAGCAGAAATACACCTATGACCCGGAAACAGCTGTTTCGGGCGCTGCACCAGGATTAGGTACCGGTCAGTATATAGCGATGCCTCAGCTGCGCACAATGGTTATTGGTCTTAACTGTTCATTTCAATAATTCGGAACAACATGAAATTAAAATATAATTTATCAATATGGTTATTGACAGGCATAGTTTTTCCGGCAATGATCCTATCTTCCTCCTGCAAGAAATTTGTGGAACTGGATGCTCCTCAGAATAAAATCAACGCTTCTACCGCTTATCAAACAGATGCTACCGCTACTGCGGCTGTTATTGCATTATATAATTATGGTATCTATAACTCTATGGTCCCCTGGCAGCAAGGCGTTGCTTTTTACGGTGGCGTAAGCGCAGATGAGCTTCATTATACCTTAACAACCACTCCCGAAATTACAGAGATCGAAAATAATGCCCTGTCGATTGGTAGCGCTACAAATGCTACTTTTTGGTCATATGCTTATGCCGAACTACTTGGAATTAACAATGCAGTTGCAGGTATTACAAGTTCTACTACATTAACTCCCGCTGTAAAATCGCAATTGTTGGGTGAAGCCAAGTTTTTCAGGGCATTTGTGAATTTTTACCTGGTTAACTTTTATGGTGGCGTGCCTTTAACGGGTAATGATCCATTGACCAATGCGTACCTGCCGCGCTCTTCGGCCGACCAGGTTTGGGCCTCCATCATCAGTGACCTAAAGGATGCTCAGGGCCTGTTGCCTGCAACTTATGTAGGGACACTCAGGGCGAGGGTAAATCAACTATCCGCTACTGCATTATTGGCGCGGGTATATTTATATCGTAAAGATTATGTGAATGCCGAAGCAATGGCAACGCAGGTAATTGGTTCCGGAACCTATAGTCTTGCTTCGACAGCATCCGTATTTATTAATACCAGTAACGAAACAATTTTGCAGTTTGCTACCTATTATGGTTATTCATCATTTGCGCAATCTTATCGTACCTCTACATCAGCCGCAAATATTGCTCCGCCTACCTATGTGCTCACCAGTACTATTGCCAATAGTTTTGAGGCCGGCGATAACCGCAAAACCAATTGGGTGGATTCAACAATAAGCGGATCCAAATTTTATCGCATCAATAAATACAAAATTTATACCGCTGCCACGGCTGGTGCAGGCAATGAGTTTAACGTTGTACTACGCCTGGCAGAACAGTATCTCATCAGGGCCGAAGCAAGGGCACAGCAGGGAAACCTGAGCGGTGCTGCGGCAGATGTTAACGTTATCAGGGCCCGGGCCGGTTTAGCCAATCTATCGGAATCAGTAGCGTCATCTTCAACTACTTTACTTACCGCGATTGCACAGGAAAGAAAAGTTGAGCTGTTTGGCGAGTATGGTCACCGTTGGTTGGATTTATTGAGAACAGGGCAGGCAAATGCAGTATTAAGCGTATTGAAACCAAATACCTGGAGTGCTACCCGTTCTGTTTTATTCCCAATCCCCGACGCACAAAGACAACTGAATAGTACCCTTACACAAAATCCGGGTTATTAAAATTAGCTAACCCCGAAAGAGAATAATTAAACCGCAGGTCTGCTTATGGCATCCTGTGGTTTGACTTTGACCTGCAAATTCGGCATTGCAGTAGTGTCAAACATCGTTTGCCGGGTAAACTGTCTAAAAAAACCACCACAGATTTTAAAAACCACCGCGAATATGAAAAATTACATCACATGTTTATGGGTACTTGCTGTGCTAATTGGCACGGGTAAAATTGCCCACGCACAAACATCGCCCGGCGATACCACAGTTCGATTGCTTAATAAACTGATAGCATCGGCCAATCAAGAGGATAAAGCCTTGCTGGATAAGAAACTAAGCAGCCTCGGCGCAAGTAGCAATGAAAGAGATCTGCTGCTTGCCCAGCAATTTTACTATCGCTTGAAGAATAGTAAAGCGGTTGATTCGCTGCAAACTGTTGAGCTGACCAGGTTTCCGGAAGGTATTGCAGCGCGCAGTAAAGAACAGTCGGTTGTATTTAAAGAAAAGGAAGCTGCTGCGATGGAAGCAGCGTATCTTGCCTGGATCAAGAGATTTCCACCGGAAAAGTTCGTGACCGGCGAGATCGACGAAAGAGTGATCTACGATTACGCCCGTTCTGCGATAGCGCAGAAGTATGCGGAGGAAAAG
>NZ_DASVOB010000058.1:0-3012 GCF_036383575.1 Mucilaginibacter sp. | reverse complement strand
CCATCCAGTAATTCATTTGCACATTGATGTTGCTGGTATAATTGGAACTCCACGGAGCACGTAACTCCTTGTTCCAGATGCCTTGTAAGTTAGCAGGCACACCCGGAGTTCTCGAGCTGCTGATCAACAAATAACGGCCATACTGAAAATACAAAGCTTCGATACCGGGATCAGCACCCTGATTTTTATTATAACGCGCAAGCCTTTCATCAGTAGGTAATTCAGCATGGCTGCCTTTGTTGTCATTAAGTTTCAGGTTCACCCGGTTAAAGTAATGATGATAATCGGCAAGGTGAGCGGCGAGCAACTGGGCATAAGGTTTCGCAGCAGCTTTATCGAGATTTTTCTCAGCCACTTTCTCATCGCCATCCGGGCATTGGTTATAAGCTTTGAAACTGGTGGCAGCGCTAACATATAATGTTAAGCTTGATGCCCCTTTAACAGTGATGCCGCTTGTATCAGCTGTTATTTTTCCGTCTCCGCTTACTGCTTTTGCCAACACTTCATATCGCATCCCCCTGCATTTATCGTCATCGGCATAAACTATCGGATTTTTTGAATCTACATAGCTTGGCTCAACATGGGCTGGCGCTTTGCCGCTTAGCTGTAATACATTATTATTAAGCACTTCTTTTTGAAAACGAAGCTGACTGCTGGTATTGATCTTAAGATTTAACTGTTTAGGTTTATCCGCAGTAAACCGGATCACTATAACCTTATCTGGTGCCGAAGCAAAGATCTCACGCTTGTAGTTTACACCGCCAACTGTATATTTTGTTGTAGCAACAGCATTGCCAATATTCAGGTCGCGGTAATAGTTTCCGGCTTTAGCGCCATTGTATGATTGTTTGATATGCAGATCGGCCATAGGCAGGAAGCTTTCAGAATATAAGCCCTGCATTTTCTTGGTAAGCTCGCGTGCGCTTTGATAATCACCTTTAAATAGAGCCTCCCTCACCTGAGCCAGGTATTGGAACGCTTCAGGATTTACATTTTGCTTCACCGGTCCGCCCGACCATAGTGTTGATTCATTGAGTTGCAGCAAATCATCATTAACGCCGCCAAAAATCATGGCACCCAACCGGCCATTACCTATTGGCAAAGCTTCCGTCCATGTTTTGGCAGGTTGTTTATACCATAGGGTATTGTTTTGCGCACTTGCGTTCAGCGCCGTTAATTGCATGCATAGCGGTAAAACTACAGACAGGAGTGTTGCTTTCAGACCTTGGTTCATAAAGTAGGATACAATTGTTTTTACAAGTATAACGATGCACAGGCTATAAAAAATAATGCTTATTGGCATTTTTATATCCAAAACAGTTAATGGAAAATAAAAAACCCGCCTTGCGGGCGGGTCTTCATTAGTAAGTTTCAGTCAGTTATAGTGTATTATCTTCTTTCGTTGTAAACCTGGAACTCGGCTATTGATACCTGGTGATCGGCTTTATCTATCGAGATACGAACCTTGCCCGCCCATACCCTGTCAAAACGATGTACTTTAATTCTGTTGGCATTTTCGCCATCAAACAACGGTTTCCAGCTTCCGTTGAGGTAATATTCCAACCGATAATGCGAAATATTAGCCTTTTCTTCGGCAATAACGATGGTATTCAATGCCTGATCTTTCTTAAAGTCGATCTCATACCATGGGTTTTTAACCGTCGGGTTCGATACCCATGAACTATGGAAATCATCGTCATTAGCAAAATCCATTATGGCCGAATCATCGCTCCAGCTTGCACTTGCAGGTTGATTTTTAGCAATGTTTGGTGAAATGATCGGCGCATCCAGTTTAGAGAGTTTTGCAAGCGGACCTTCGTTTTTCCAAAGTTTGCCGATCTCTTTAAGTGCCGCAAGGGCGTTGTCATCAAACAAACCGTCACGGTTAGGTGCTACGTTCAGGATGAAGTTACAGTCAACATTATTCAACGGTTTCAGGATGTCGTTAACCAGTTTGGCAGGTTCTTTAACCGGGGTTGTCGGGTGGCTTGTTTCCCAAAACCAGTTAGCTTGCAGTGGTAAACAGGCAATTGCCGGCATGCGGTTATCTTTGGTTGATACACGCTGACCTGCACCCATTTCGTAAGTTTTTATATCGGTATAATACATGCCTTCAGCAGGATATTTAGCACCGTTAAGGTCCATTACCAAACAATTTGGTTGCAATGATTTTACCAGTGTATAGACCTCTTCAAACGGAACATCATCGTACGAGATCCTTGACCATGGTGCATCCCAGCCGTCAATGATCAGTGCCGAGATCTCGCCGTATTTAGTCATTAGCTCAGTGATCTGTGCTTTAACCATATCAATATGTTTTGGTGTGATCATATTTGGCCTTAACCTGTGGTGGGTATCCAGGATAGAATAATACAGGAAAACCTTTAAGCCATTAGCCCTGAACGCATCAGCATATTCTTTAACCACGTCCTTTTTCAGCGGACTGTTCATCACATTATAATCGGTAGTTTTGGTATCCCAGATACAAAAACCGCTGTGGTGCTTGGTTGTAATACAACCATAAGTCATATTAGCTGATTTTGCAGCCTTTGCCCATTGATCGCAATTCAGCTTTTTAGGGTTGAAAATGGTTGGCAAAGCATCCGGATCGGCCCAGTCCTGGTCCATATAGGTTGGGATGTTAAAGTGGATGAACATACCAAAACGCAGATCGACAAATTCCTGTTGAAGCTGGGCAAGCGGTTTTACAGGCTGCGGGGCCGGTTGTGCTTTTAGTGAGAGTGAAGCGGCACAAAGCGCAATAAAGCATAAAGCTCTTAATTTAAACATGATTGGGTTGTTGGTTAAATTGATAAAACGTTTTAACAACTGCAATATCACATTTAAATTTAATGTTTAGATTATCGGAAATTGACATTACATTCAGCTTATTTGGCGTGGGAAATATAAAACCATGTCATTGCGAGGCACGAGGCAATCGCATGCTATACAGGGCGGCCATGCTTCTGTGCGGTTGCTTCGTGCCTCGCAATGACATTTTTCTCACAATGC
>NZ_DASVOB010000057.1:0-2625 GCF_036383575.1 Mucilaginibacter sp. | reverse complement strand
TTCAGCTTTACTACCGATAACCTGGAGGCCTTAAAAAGCCACATCCCCCCTCACGCCACTTCTATAATCCTGAACTGGCTCAGCGCCAAACTTATGGGCGAAAAAATGATCGAAGATATCCAGGAATCAGCACGCCGCATTGCCGAGTTGGTAAGCTCGGTAAAAACATTTACCCATATGGACCGTGCCCAGGATAAGCAATATGCCGATATCCACATTGGTATCCGCAACACGATTACCATGCTGGGCTACAAGATCAGGAAGGAGAATATCACTGTAATTGAAGAGTTTGATGAAACCCTTCCCGAAGTGAAAGCCCTTATTGGCGAACTTAACCAGGTTTGGACAAATTTGGTTGATAACGCCCTTGATGCCATGGAAATAAATGAGAAAGGCACACTTACTATCCGTACAAAAAAAGATAACGACTTTGTTGAAGTAAGAATTATTGATGACGGGCCCGGCATACCCGAAGATAACATCACTCAGATTTATGACCCATTCTTTACCACTAAAGAGATGGGCAAAGGTACCGGTATGGGGCTTGAAGTGGTGCAGCGTATAGTAAAGCAGCATCGCGGTTCCATAAAAGTAAAATCAAGGCCCGGGCATACCGAGTTCGTAGTTTGCTTCCCGATAAATGGTTAGCAAAAAACTGATTTTACCAAAAATATTAGTTAATTTGCCTGCATATTTACCCTATGAGCCGTCCGATAATATTTTCCATAGATGATGATCCGCAGGTTTTGCGGTCAATAAGCCGCGATTTAAAATCGCAGTATGGCAAAGAATATAAAATACTAAGCACAACATCGGCAAATGAGGCATACGATACCCTTATTGAACTGAAAAACAGTTCGGAAGTAGTTGCTTTGTTTTTGTGCGATCAGCGTATGCCCGAAATGGAGGGCGTTAAGTTTTTGGAGAAGGCGAAAAAAGTATTCCCCGAAGCTAAACGCGTGTTGCTTACAGCCTACTCTGATACCGATGCCGCCATTAAAGCCATTAACGATGTGCAGCTTGATTATTACCTGATGAAGCCCTGGAACCCACCAGAGGAAAAGCTTTACCCGGTAATAAATGATTTGCTTGGCGACTGGCACAGTCACTACATCCCCGAGTTTGTAGGTATGAAGCTGGTAGGTTACCAATTTTCGCCGCAATCGCACGTGATAAAAGATTTTTTAGCAGGTAACCTGATCCCTTACCGCTGGTTTGATATCGAAAAAAATATCGATTCGGCCAGTTTGCTTACCCTCAACAACCGCACAACCGAAGATTTACCAATGGTGATATTTGAGGATGGCAGCTGTTTAACAAAACCAACCATCAGGGATATTGCCGACAAAATGGGCAAAAACCCTACCCAGCTTACCGACGTTTATGACGTGGTGATCATAGGCGCAGGTCCTGCAGGATTAGCGGCGGCTGTGTATGGTTCATCTGAAGGGTTAAAAACTTTACTGATCGAGCGCAAGGCCCCGGGCGGACAAGCCGGTACCAGCTCGCGTATTGAAAATTACCTGGGTTTCCCGGCAGGCTTGAGCGGTGCCGATCTTACACGTCGTGCCATAAGCCAGGCCATGCGTTTGGGTGCCGAGTTCTTATCGCCGCAGTCGGTTAGTGATATCAAACAAAAAGATGGCTACAAAACCATTATTTTGGATGACGGGCCGGAGATCATCAGTCGCACCGTAGTGATTACTACCGGTGTTGATTATCGTAAGCTGGAAGTTAAAGGCGTTGATAATTTTACCGGTGCCGGCATTTACTATGGCGCTGCTACTACCGAAGCTTCGGCATGTACAGGTAAAGAAGTGTTTGTGATTGGCGGGGGCAACTCGGCCGGGCAGGCAGCTATGTACTTATCTAAATTCGCTAAAAACGTACATATCATTATTCGCAGGGATGACCTGACGGCTACCATGTCGGCTTATCTCATCACCCAGATTGCTGATACTCCGAACATACAGGTAATGCCAAATACCGAGGTTATTGAGGCCGAAGGTACCAACTGCCTTGAAAAGCTTACTATCCAAAACTGTAAAACCAAGGAAAGTGAGGTTAAAACGGCCAACGCATTGTACATATTCATTGGCGCAAAACCTTATACTGATTGGATCAAGCTGGACATCATTAAAAACACTAAGGACTTTATTGAAACAGGTCGTGAGCTGCGCAGCTATGAAAATTTCGGCAAAGTATGGAAACTTAAACGTGATCCATTTCTGTTAGAAACCAGCTGTCCCGGCATATTTGCCGCCGGTGATGTACGCGCCGGAGCCATGAACCGCGTTGTATCCGCCGTAGGCGAAGGCTCAATGGCGATAAGTTTTGTACATAAATACCTCGCCGAAGTTTAATTTATCAAACACCTATACCTATGGAAGAAACCTGCGCCCACATCGAAGCTATTGAAAACATAACCGAACCCAAAGATTACGTTTGCGAAGAATGCATAAAAACTCATAGCTCATGGATGCACCTGCGTACATGCCAAACCTGCGGCGTTACGCTTTGCTGTGATAGTTCGCCTAATACACATATGACCAAGCATTTTCATGCCACAGGCCATCCCGTAGTTATCTCTGCCGAACCAGGCGAACGCTGGCTATGGTGCTACGT
>NZ_DASVOB010000056.1:0-7213 GCF_036383575.1 Mucilaginibacter sp. | reverse complement strand
AGTCCACGGCTTTTTTCGCGCAGGGAGGCATCGCTATCTGTGTTAAATATCAATTGGGTTAAACCATAACGGTCGCGCACGTCGATAAATGTGGTACCGCCCAAATCGCGCGATTTTTGTACCCAACCGCATAAAGTAACGGTTTGGCCTAAATGGCTGATATTTAATTCGCCGCAGGTATGAGTTCTAAGCATAACAATGTTTATATAAAAGTTTGCAAAAGTACATTTTTGAGGTGAAAGCCGAAAGGTAAAAGCAGAAAGGCTGGAAAAACTACTTTTATTATGTGCCAATAAATAGGCCGCAGTAGTCTAAGCATAGCATATTGAATTAAAGTAACCTGTAAATGCTGGTCAAACCCTATTTGTTTTGGTAAAGAAGCTCAATGTTTTTAAACTCAGCATTGGTTTTTCAATAAAATGCCATGATAATGCAGCCACAGCTAATGCTAACGGAAATGTACAGATAAAATGCGCAAACGGGTTTAACAATCCCGCTTTTGATACCATTAATTGCTGGATTGGGAATGCATAAATGTAAAGGCCATATGAATAATCGCCCAGTTTATGAAAGCTTTTAACCTGTAATTTGGGATGGTATGCAAAAAATAAAATACCATAAACAAGCAGTACATAAAACGCATAAACAACCAGTCGCGGATAAAAAAACACTGGGATCTTAAAATTCGATAGAATGAGCCACACAGCAAATAAACCCAGTAGCACAGGCAGGCTTAACACCATTTTACTGCTTAACAAATAACAAATGGCGCCAAGTAAAAATATAGTCGCAAACGAGTGTACAAAGACCATATAACCAGCCGAGTAATGCATACCCGTAAAATAAAGGCCAACAATAACCAATACAGGAAGCGTCATGATAAGTGCTTTAAAATACCTTTTCCAGATAAGCAGTAATACGCCGCAAAGCAATACGCCCAAATACATCAGCAGCTCGGCCGGCAATGTCCACACGGGGCTGTTTATGCTGCCCGGATATGGATTTTGCTCAAATGTAGCAGGCAAATAGTTTGAATAATTATGTAAAGTGGTAAGCTGATAAATAAAGGCATAAACCGCTTTGTTGGAAAAATAATCCTTTAAAGGCAGGGTTGTGCAAATTGGGCCAATAACAAGGGTGCAAAAAACGGCCGCACCGAACAAGCCTGGAAAGATCCTTAAAAAACGCGCCCATACAAAGCCATTAAGCGTAGGTTGCCGAAACATGCTTTTAGTTATCAGGAAGCCGCTTATTGCAAAAAAAACATTAACACCAAACCCGCCTAAATCAAGCTTCTGCATAACCTGTGCATACGGACCTACAGAATAGGTCCCTGTTAACAAAAACGAGTGGGAAAATACTACAAAGGTAGCGGCGATAAATCTGAGCAGATCAAAATTATTATTCCGTCCTGTATCTAATTGTTTTACGGTTAACATTATAACAAAACTATAAATAATCCCCTCATTGCTTTTAATTTTCCTAATAAAGCTGTTCAATTTATAAAAATTCCTAATTCTCAAATCAAATCCTATCTTTGCTTCAATATAATTCTCAAGGGGTGCCTTGCTTTGGTTGCAAAACAAACTACGGGTTGTTTTACCAAACTGAAAGACAGGCTGAGATCATACCCAGGGGAGTAAGTCATAAGTACTAAGCTTTAAGTCATAAGTCACAGCGACTCCTGGCTCAAGGCTTCCAACTGAAGACTTCCCCCACACCTGATCCGGATAATGCCGGCGGAGGGATAAAGGTAAATAAGTTAAGTGTACTGCTGTTTTACCCTGGCGTGCAGATGGTTTAACTCAATTTTTGTTTTATAACATTTTGAAAAATTTATTCGTGGCTGTTATGGCCCTGCTGTTGCCTGTCATGGCATCGGCCCAGCTTTCCATTTGGGGAAAAGTAACCAATCAAGCCGGCGAAGCATTGCCCGGTGCAACTGTAACTATTTTGAACACGCAGCAAAGTACCGTTACAGGTAGTGCTGGCAAGTACCGTTTTGATAATTTAAAAAGTGGCAATTACACTTTTAAAATCAGCTATGTAGGTTACAAACAGGTAACTGTAACTACAACAGTTAGCGCCGATAAAATCCTTGATTTTACATTAGGATTCGGTACATTAACTACCGATGAGGTTACCGTAACCGCAACCCGCGCAGGAAAAAACTCGCCTACAGCTTTTACCAATCTCGGCAAAAAAGATCTCGAAAAAAACAACTTCGGCCAGGACCTGCCTTACCTGCTTAATCAAACCCCATCAGTTGTGATCAACTCTGATGCAGGTACCGGCATCGGCTATACAGGCATCCGGATCCGCGGGTCTGACGCATCGCGCATTAACGTAACCGTTAACGGCATCCCATTAAATGATGCTGAAAGCCAGGGAGCATACTTTGTTGACCTGCCCGACTTTGCGTCTTCTATCAATACCCTGCAAATCCAACGGGGCGTGGGCACTTCAACCAATGGTGCGGGCGCATTCGGCGGCAGTATCAACGTGCAAACTGCAACCCGCAGGGATACCGCATATGCCCAATTGGATAATTCGGCAGGTTCATACGGTTCATTAAAAAATACAGTAAGCATAGGTACAGGGCTGCTTGGCGGCAGGTTCAGTATCGATGGCCGGCTGTCGAGGATCCGGTCTGACGGGTATATTGCCCGCGCATCATCCCGCCTGAAATCATTTTTTGTAAGCGGTGCCTACTATGGCGATAACAGTACGTTGAGGCTTAATGTATTCTCGGGCCATGAGCGTACCTACCAGGCCTGGAATGGTGTGGCCGACTATGTAATAGGCGATGATACCCGTCCGGATAACCGCACGTATAATGAGTTGGGCGATATGGGCAATGGCGCATTTTACAAAGACCAGGTTGACGATTACCTGCAAAACCATTATCAACTGTTGTATGATAAAAAGTTTTCGGATAAACTGTCATTCAGTGGTGCTTTACATTATACCCACGGCGAAGGCTATTATGAGGAATACAGGAAAAACGATGCGGTGAGCAACTACGGTTTAACCCCCGTTATTTATGGTACCGATACTATTGCTAACACTAACCTGGTTCGTCGCCTGTGGCTTAATAATGATTTTTATGGTGTTACTTATGCTTTAAAATATCAGCCTACTACAAAACTAAACCTGAACCTGGGTGGTGCTTACAATCAATATAAAGGTGCACACTATGGCAATATCATCTCCAGCGAAGAAAGCATTGGCGTAGGCCCTAATTATGAATACTATCGCGATAACGCCAAAAAGAACGATTTCAACATTTTTGGCCGGGCCGAGTGGCATGTAGATAAATTTTTGCTGTATGCAGATGTACAATACCGTCATATTTATTACTCGTTTTATGGTATCGACAAAAACCTGAACAATGCCCAGCAAACAGCCGAGTTAAATTTCTTTAACCCCAAAGCAGGTGTTACCTATCAGTTCAATGAGCATAGCAATGTGTATGCCTCTTTCGCGGTAGGTAACCATGAGCCTAACCGTGATGATTATGTAGACTCGCCTCCGCAAAACCGTCCTAAATCAGAAAACCTGAAAGACTTTGAGGCCGGTTACCGCTTTAGCTCATCTGTTTTTAGCGGAGAGTTGAATGGCTTCTATATGTTGTATAAAAACCAACTGGTATTAACCGGTTCGCTGAATGATGTAGGCAGCCCGGTGCGTACCAACGTAAAGGATAGCTACCGTGCAGGTTTGGAGTTTAGCGGAAAAGTAAAAATTACCAATCAGTTAAACTGGAGCCTTACCGCAACCCTTAGCACCAATAAGATCAAAAACTATCAGCAGTTTTTCTCCAACTATGATAACGGAGCGTTGGTTGAGGAAACATTTGCCAAAACCGATATCGCCTATTCGCCGTCACTTACCGGTTCGAGTGTGATCAGTTACAGCCCGATCAAAGGAGGGGAGATCGCCTTCATCAGCAAGTACGTAGGCAAGCAATATCTTGATAATACCATGAACCGCAATCCCGAAGGCTTTGGCATAGCACCAGAGAATGTGGCTAACCCTTACGCTGCCAACCGCCAGCTAAACAGCTTTTTTGTGAACGATGTAAGGCTCAGGTACAGTTTCAGCGTTCGCTCGGTTAAAAACATAACTGTCGGCTTGCAGGTTAATAATATCTTCAGCGAGAAATATGAGAACAATGGTGCTACCTATCCGGATATTGAGGGCGGTCACCTGGTAAACTATAACTACTTTTTCCCGCAGGCGCCGCGAAACTTTATGGCTTCGCTAAGCTTAGGGTTTTAAATGAGCACTAATTTTATATCGACACTAATTTTACGAATTGAGGATTAGGATATGAATCATTGGCTTCAGCTGTTCATTGAACAAATAAAGGAAACTACCTGGCTGCAATGGCTTGCCGTTGCGCTGGGCGTTACCGAAGTATTGCTGGCCCGTGTAAATAATATATGGCTGTACCCGGCAGGAATCCTGGGTACGGCCATATCCATATACCTGCTGATGGACGTGCACCTATATGCCGAATCGGTATTGAATGGGTACTATGTGGTTATGAGCGTTTACGGCTGGATCTATTGGGTAAAAAAACGCAACGAGCCCCCGGTAAAAATAACCTACTCCAACAAAAACGAATGGGTTATAAGTTTGGCGATCAGCATTGTGGGCTGGGTGGTGTTTTATTACCTGATCAAAAACCTGCCTGCCAAATATTTCACCCCATCAAATGTACCCGGCTGGGATGCATTGGTATCATCAACCGCCTGGGCAGGTATGTGGCTACTGGCCCGCCGCAAAATGGAGAACTGGATTTTTCTTAATATCTCCAACTTTTTTGCTGTACCACTGCTCTTTTACAAAAAGTTGCCCATGTTTGGTATGCTTACCATCTTCCTGTTTATTGTAGCTATATGGGGATATTTTGAATGGAAGAAACAGGTAGAGGCAGAGAGATTAGTGGTTGGAGATTAGCGGTTAGGAAAATATTCAGTAACCAATATACCTTGTTGTATCAGGTGTTCAACTTTAAAAGTATGAACACCTGGTAATTTTTCAGAAATAATAGATATTGAAAATCAATAACTTACAAACACACCAAAACGTTCATTATGCTGAAATGAACAAACATGCGCTGGCAATCAATAACTTACAAATGCGGGTTTCAAAAAGCTGAACACCCGTATTTTAAAAGCTGAACACTGACAATATATTGTCAGCACCTTTTGTTATTCCGGCTTTAAATTTGATACGGCCTATTACGCTTTCAGCCTTTTGCTTTCGGCGTTAAGCTAAAAATAACTTATTTCATGCATCCATCACAAAACTTAAAACCCGAATGGGTTGATATCATCCGCAGCGCAGCACCCGAAGCCGAACAGGCAGGCAAACTGCAACCCGGTCAGCTGGAGCTTATTTATGAGCAGGGTTGGTTTAAATTTTTAGTACCACAGGCTTATTCCGGCTTACAATTAGCTTTGCCGCAAATGGTACGACTGGAAGAAAGCCTGGCCTGGGCCAACGGCAGCCTCGGTTGGGTAGTAACCCTGTGTAGTGGCGCAGGCTGGTTTGGCGGTTTCCTTGATGCTGGTTTGGCTGCAGAGATCATGGCTAATCCGCAATTATGCCTGGCCGGCAGTGGTGCATCAACTGGTACAGCCACCATTAACGGTGATGGCTACATCATTAACGGAACCTGGAAATACGCCAGCGGTGCACATCATGCAACACATATCACCGCAAACTGCATCATTAAAAATGGAGAGCAAACCGTTTTGAATGATGAGGGTGATCCGCTGATACTGCCTTTTGTTTTTGATAAAAAAGATGTGCGCATTTTTCCGGCCTGGAAGTATGTTGGTATGATGGCCACCGGGAGTGACGCCTATGAGGTAAAAGACCTGCATGTTGATAAAAACCGCTGTTTTAAGATCGACCCGCAATATACCGTTGTAAATGAGCCTTTGTACCGCTACCCGTTTTTGCAATTAGCCGAAGCAACGTTAGCAGCCAATCTTTCGGGCTTAGCTGTTCATTTTCTCGATCTCTGCGGGCCGGCGTTTGATGACCGGATGAAAAACCCGCGCTTAACCGAAGCGCAAAAAGGATACATCAAACAGTTACTGGCCGATCAAACTATTTTAATTAATGAAGTTCGCGCTGAGTTTTACGAGGCTGTTGATAACTCATGGAATAACTTTGAATCAGACGGTGAAAGTGGCTTACAGGAAGTAAGTGCGATGAGCCGTAAGCTGGCCAAAGTTTCGCGGGAGAGCGTGGATAAGCTTTATACTTATTGCGGTTTATCGGCTGCCAATCCTGATACAGAGATCAACCAGGTATGGCGGGATATCCATACCGCCGGGCAGCATTCGTTGTTAACATTTGAATCATAAGGGAACAAGATCTGCAGTTTGCTTAAAGATATTCGTTTAACTCGTTTTTTAAAATATCTATCAGTTCAGGATCATTGAACTGGTAGTTATCTTCAATATCAAGTACAATCAGCTGCTTGCCATTTATATTGAAGCGCTGTTTTAATATTTCCTTATGCTTCTGCTCCATCACAAAAATAACATCGGTACGGTCAATCATTTTTTGACTTACCCTCACCCGGGCTTTATCGCTTGTCCCTGCCGAAGAAGCTTTGTGCAAAGGATGGTTCCTGAATAAAGCTTCGGCCGTAGGACTGCGCCACTGGTTTTTACTGCATATGAAAAGGAGATTGGGCATGGGTAGAATTAGTTAAACATAAAAAACCATGTCATTGCTGCGAGGCACGAAGCAATCGCACGGAGGTGTGGCCGCTCTGTATAGCATGCGATTGCCACGTCGCGCCCAAGGCTCATTGCCGTTTCGCTCCTCGCAATGACATATTTTGTTTGGTATTGGCCTAAAGCTTAACGTTCACTCAGGGTCTCTCGCAGATTTAAGTTAACCCACAAAATTGTTTTGTTGTCTAATCAACAAGGCGTTTTGTTTTGCTCCTCTGGAGCAAAGGGTATTTCTATACTTTTTATCCTACAAACCTTTTGCACCTCTGGTGCATCTGTCCTTAAGCATCTCAATTAATACCAGATTATGTTGTAAAACCTTGCCGGCCCCAGCGGGGCCACGTGTTTATAGCTTTAAAAAGCACATTTTGGGGCTCCGTAGGTGCCTCCTATTGAACTTTCAGGTTGGTGAATTTTGTGGGTTAACTTAAACTCGCAGAGGACCCTGA
>NZ_DASVOB010000055.1:0-12310 GCF_036383575.1 Mucilaginibacter sp. | reverse complement strand
GCCTGGCTAAACGCGAATTGGGTGATAAGCTTTTCCTGATCACCGATGCCGTTACCTCAACCAAAGAAGGTGCTTACCAGCATGAGCTTAGGGGCGACAGGTATACCATGCCCGATGGTACACTTTCGGGATCATGCCTTACCATGCTTAAAGCGGTAGAAAACTGCGTTAAATTGGCAGGGATCGACCTGGCGGAGGCCGTGAATATGGCATCATTATATCCTGCCGAGCTGGCGTCGCAAACAAAAAAGGGTAAAATTGAAAAAGGCTTTGATGCCGACCTTGTTGTTTTTGACGCTGATTTTGAAGTGGTTGAAACTATAATCAAGGGCGATTTTTTAACAAAGACAACATAAAATTTTAACACTGCAATTTATTCGCTATTTTTGGCGAACTACTCCCATATGAACAGAGCTTTATCAATTCTTGATATAAACAAAAGCAGGTTTCATTTATTTCTATTATTAGCAAATCACACCAAATGAAATACAAAAGAATATTACTGAAACTTTCGGGCGAATCGCTGATGGGCACAAGGCAATATGGTATCGATAATAACCAGGTTTTGCAGTATGCCCATGACATTAAAAACGTTTATGATGCCGGTATTGAAATTGCGGTAGTTGTTGGAGGCGGTAATATTTTCAGAGGGTTAAGTGCCGAAAAATCGGGCATGGAACGTGCCCAGGCAGATTATATGGGTATGCTTGCTACAGTTATTAACTGTATGGCGTTGCAAAATGCTTTAGAAAGCATCGGTGTAGAAACCCGCCTGCAATCAGCCATTAAAATGGAACAGATCTGCGAGCCTTACATCCGTCGCCGTGCTATGCACCACCTGGAAATGGGCAAGATCGTAATATTTGGTGCCGGTACCGGTAACCCTTATTTCACCACTGATACTGCCGCTTCATTACGTGCAATTGAAATTAAAGCCGATGTGGTACTGAAAGGTACCCGCGTTGATGGTATTTACACAGCCGATCCGGAAAAAGATCCATCAGCAACCCGTTACGATGAGATCACCTTCCAGGAAGTATATGACAAAGGCCTGAACGTAATGGACATGACCGCCATAACCCTTTGCCAGGAAAACAAATTGCCTATCATTGTATTTGATATGAACAAAGAAGGTAACTTCATGAAAATTGCCAAAGGTGAAGATATTGGTACGCTGGTGAAATAAGCCCCACCAAGCAAAAAAATCATGTCATTGCGAGCGCAGCGTGGCAATCGCACGGAAGCATATTCGCCCTGTATAGTATGCGATTGCTTCGTCGTTCCTCCTCGCAATGACATAAAATAGCGCATCGGTTGTAGCTCTTACAACCTCCGTCTATAAGCTTTATAAAAACTTAAAACCCCTGTTATTCCGTAGTTGGTAATAGCAGGGGTTTTTAATTGTTAGGCTATGAAGTTTATTTTGAGTACATTGCTGTTGTTTTTTATAACAATCTATAACGGACCGGTTAATAAGCCGGTAGCGAAGGTTGATCTGGATAAGTTTTCGGGTAAGTGGTATTCTTTATACTCTATCCCCACCATGTTTGACAGGGGTACCCGCGAAACTACTACTACCTACACACTAAATAATGATGGCTATTACAATGTAATAACCTGTGCCAAAAAGGGAGATAACGACGAGGTGCATACCTATAAGTCAAAACTGTTTCCCGAAAAAGAGAAGGACGGTGAGATGAAGGCCCAGTTTATCTGGCCTATTAAAGTTGACTATTGGGTTATCGACCTCGCGCCTGATTACTCATACGTAGTTGTTGGCCACCCGGATCATAAGTTTTTGTTTATCATGAGCCGTAAACCAACAATGCCCACAGCCGAATATGAGGAAATAGTAGCGCACTGCAAAGCTATGGGATACGCGGTTGAAAAACTGGTTTCGCAGCAACACAAGGATTAAGCTATCCGATCAATAAGAAATATCACTATAAATTACATATAACCTACGCCCTACAAAACTATTATGAAAAAGAAAGGCCGCCTATGAAAAGGCGGCCTTCTGCATTGTAGCTTTTAAGCTTAATTATTTAGCGTCATTAACGGCTTTGATGGCATCATCAGCAGCTTTTGCCGATGCATCATCTTTCATGGTAGTGCGTGAAGCTTTGATGCCTTCCAATTGCGTAACTACAAAGGGAGCGGCACCATAAACTTTAAATTTTATACCTGCATTTTTAAGCTCTTCAATACCTTGCTGAGCATATTCAGGCTTATTAACTTTAGCGGTCATATCGGCAAAGTTCTTAAGGGCGTTGAATTTTTCCTGGATACCTGACTCAACAAACGCGTGGTAAACAAATGGCCATTCGGCATCATTACCGTTGGTGGTGTATAAAGTCATGATAGCGGCAGTCAGCGCGCCTTTGTTGTCCTTTTCAAGGCCTTTGGCTAAGGTTAATGCTTTAGTCGGATCAAGCAGGGCAATTGCATTTAAAGCAGCACCCTGTACAGCATATGATTCGCTTGATATTGATTGCGTAAACAAGGTCATATTGCCGCTTGCTTTTAGTTTACCTAACGCGGTAATTGCAGCTGCCCGTACCAATGTGTTATCATCGGTTTGAGCTAATGAGATCAATATCGGCTGGGCTGCATTGCGCACATCATCCTTAGTGAGATTTAATGCCCTGATGGTTTTAATGCGTAAGCCATAATATTTATCCTTTAAAGCAGCGATCATGATTTTTTGTGCTTGCGGACGGGTTTGGTCAGCCGCTGCAGCATCTATAGCTTCATAACGGTCAAGGTAATTAGGAGCATTAAAATACTGGAAAGAAAATTCCTCAATAGTTTTATTGTCGGTTTTTTTGGTTAACAGGATCTTATCGGCATCAACGTTTACCAAATCGGGTTTGCCGGCCAGTTGGTAACTGATAGAATCAACCTTATTGTTCATCCATTCTTTATGGCGCACTTTTTTACCACCCTGGTAAACATCGATGGCTATTGGCAGTTTAAAGGTTTGGCCATCCTGGGTTTGTTTCAGGTAAACAGTTTCGGTTTTAGTAGCCTCATCCCATTTGTAGCTGATGTTTAATATCGGGTGCCCTGCGCCATAATACCACTGGTTAAAGTACCAGTTAAGGTCCTGGCCGCTGGCTTCTTCAAATGCTAAACGCAGTTGCTGGGCCTCGCCGTTTTTGAAGGCATTTGTTTTAAGGTAGATGTTAAGACCTTTATAAAATGCTGCATCGCCTAAATAGTTACGGAGCATGTTCAGAATACGACCGCCTTTTTGGTAAGTAACAGCGTCAAACACATCCTCTTTATCAGCGTAATAAAAACGCACCAGGTTTTTGGTGTTAGCTCCTGGTGAACGCAGGTAGCTTTGCATATCGGCATAGTTGTGGGCATCACCCCAATCTTTGCCATATTTATGCTCGGCCCAGATGGTTTCACTAAAGTTGGCGAATGATTCGTTTACAGTGAGATTGCTCCAGCTTTCGGCAGTAACATAATCGCCAAACCACTGGTGAAACAGTTCGTGAACAATAGTACTGCGGCCGTCATTATAATAAGCGTCAAGCAACTCGCGGTGGGTACCTTGTACATAAGCGCCATGTAAGGTAGCCGACGTGTTTTCCATTGCACCACTAACATAATCGCGCACTACAATTTGTGAGTATTTTACCCATGGATAATCAACCCCTAAGGTTTTTGAATAAAAGTCGATCACCTCAGGTGTAAATCCGAAGATCTCCTTGGCGTAGGGCGCGTATTTGGGTTCAAGATAATAGCTTACTTCTTTATCTTTCCATTTGTCTTTATAGATCTTGAAATCACCAACAGCCATCATAAACAGGTATGGAGAATGCGGCAGCTCCTGCTTCCATGTATCGGTTCGGGTACCGTCGGCGTTTGTTTTTTGCGCGATTAGTTTACCGTTTGATAAGGTTACGTACTTCGCCGGTACGGTCATCGTGATCTCTTCGGTAGTTTTTTGGCTTGGCTTATCAATGGTAGGGAACCAGGCCGATGAACTTTCGGTTTCACCTTGTGTCCAGATCTGGGTTGGTTTATCTTTTTCAGTACCATCAGGGTTAATGAAGTATAAACCTTTGGCATCGTTAATAGCCGCGCTGCCCTTTTCTTTCAGTTCGTTTGGTTTTGCAGTATAATCGATATAAATGGTGTAGCTTTCGTTGTTGCGGTAAACCTTATCCAGTTTAATGGCCACCGAAAGGCTGTCCTGGTAAGTAAATTTCAACGGAACGTTTTTTCCATTTTTTACTACCGAAATGTTTTTAAGGTCCATGCCTTTTGCATCAAGCCTTAAGCTGTCGGTTGGGTAAAAATGAGGTTTCAGCGTAACCCATTCTTTGCCATAGAGGTAGCGTTTTTTGTAGTCGAAACGCACATCAAGTTTGGTGTGGACGAGGTCGTTGATCTTGGTTGGTACTGCCCGGTAGATCTTTAAAGCCGGGTCTTCAGGGGGAGGGGCTTGCTGCCCGTAAGCAGTTGCCATAGCTGTGGTGAGCACACACGACAGCATGAGTTTTGTAATTAATTTGCGATCAGTCATATATAGAATAAAAGTTTGCTTTTTACAAGCTGCTAAGGATAGTTAATTTTCAAATATACATCCCGGCGGCTAAAATGTTTTGTGCGTAAATCACCTATGACGCATGGGAGCGAATTATGTTACGGGAACGACTGATTTTTGAGAGCATGTGAGAGGCCGGCCGGCCCAAGTATGCCCGGCCCCGGCCGCCGCACAATATTTGCGCCAAGAAAAACCGGAACGGGCTGAGTATTAAATCAAAATGTCTAACCCCACCGCGTAAAACCGAACACCAGATGTACGCTTTCGTACAGTAATAAGCGTTGTTTTTATTTAAGTTGCTGATAGTTAGGTGTTTTGATAAGTGGCACATGTTTTATTCAACAGTAACAGTAGTGTACTGCCTTTTGATAAACTAAAACCTGTTTGGGATATGAATTTGGATGACCATGTTTGGAATCTGGCTTCAAAGAAATTAGCTAATGAAGCTTCGGAAATGGAGCTGCAGGAGTTAAACGCTTTGCTGGCCGAAAACCCTGAGCTGCATAGTCAGCTTAAATTGATGTCGAAATGGTGGGATGATGGAGAAGAAAAACCCAGGAGTAATAGTTCGGCGTTGTTTGGCAGGATCCAGGCAAAAATTAAAGATATTGAGGGCTCAACCCCAGCTGAGACTACCGCCGCAGAGCCATCCGTAGTTAAACAGGTGATAAACCGGCAACCAGATCATAACAGAAATAAGAAATTAAAACAACATAGCCCGTTTTTAAACCGTACAGCCATGATCAAAAATTACCTGAAGATAGCTTTGAGGCAGCTGCGCAAGCAAAAAATGTATACAGCAATTAAAATTGGCGGCTTCGCGTTCAGTATTGCAGCATGTCTTTTAATTGCCCTGTATATTCGTGATGAGTTGAGCTTCGATAAAAGTTACCCCAACGCTAATAATATTTACCGTTTAATTGGTGATTACCATGACGGTGGTTCGCATGAAAAAGGCGTTGACTGGCCTTCAGTTATGGGGAAGGTGATCAAACAGGACTTTCCGGAAGTTGAAAAATCAGGCCGCTTGATGCCCAACTCGTTGTTTTGGGGTGCAGGTAGCAATGAACTAAAACGTGCCGATCAGGCCGATAATACCCATGAAGAAGGTTTTGCCTATGCCGATCAGGGATTGATAGATATATTGGGCGTACCCATGGTTTACGGTGACGCTAAACACGCGCTGACCGATCCTTTGAGCATCGTGATCTCAAAGAGCAAGGCCGATAAATATTTCCCCGGTCAAAACCCCATAGGTAAGGTTATATACCTCAACAATAACAAAACCCGGCCCTTTAAAGTAACCGCTGTAATGCAGGACCTGCCGCATAACTCGCACCTGCACGATTTTAAGTTTTTGCTAACCCTTGCCGGCGTTGAATTCTGGAATGGTGAACAGGCTACATGGGATGCCAACAATTACCATATCTACATGGTGCTGAAACCGGGTACCAACATACCGCAGTTTGAAAAAAAGGTTAGCACCAATATCCTCAAAAATTATTACATACCCAATATGGTCCGCAATGGCGATAAACGGGCAAGCAAAGTAATGGACATATTTAGCTTGAAAGTGCAAAATATACAGGATATCAATTTGCGGTCGTACGATATCCACGATGGTATGTCGCACGGGGATATGCGGTTTATTTGGCTGTTTGGCGCGGTGGCGGGCTTCATTTTGGTGATAGCCTGTATCAATTTTATCAATCTCTCAACTGCCAAATCGGCCAACAGGGCCAAGGAGGTAGGTTTGCGTAAAGTTGTTGGTTCGCAGCGTAGCGGTTTGATCCGGCAGTTTCTTACCGAATCACTGCTGTATAGTTTTTTTTCTTTTGCTTTAGGGTTGATATTAGCCTGGATCCTGTTGCCATATTTTAATGCGCTGGCATCCAAATCACTCAGTATGCCCTGGGCGCAGTGGTGGCTGGTGCCGGTGGTATTGGCTTCGGCTTTCCTGATAGGCATTGTGGCTGGTATTTACCCCGCGTTTTACCTGTCGGGTTTTAAACCTGCCGATGTGCTTAAAGGTAAATTAAGTACCGGCAGCAAAAGCTCGGTGCTTAGGAACGCGCTGGTTGTTTTTCAGTTCACTACATCAATTATCCTGATCATCAGTACCGTGGTTATTTATAACCAGATGCAGTTCATCCTCAATAAAAAGGTGGGTTTTGAAAAAGACCAGGTAGTGATGATCCAGGGTACCAATACGCTCGATAACCAGGTAAAAGCCTTTAAAAACGAATTGATAAAACTGCCTACCGTAAAAAGTGCTTCTATCAGCGATTTTTTACCCGTTTCGGGTACCAAGCGCAATGGCAACCAGTTTTTTAACGAGGGCAAGGAAAAAACAGAAGCTGGTGTTGGCGGTCAATTTTGGAATGTTGATCATGACTACCTGAAAACACTGGGTATTAAACTGGTAGCGGGACGTAATTTTAATCCGGATATGAAAACCGATTCGCAGGCGGTGATCATTAACCAAACTATGGCCAATAAGCTGGGCCTCAAAAACCCGATAGGTAAAAAGATAGTTAATTATGGCCCGGGCAAAACTATTATTGGTGTAGTGCAGGATTTCAATTTTGAATCGATGCGCGATGGTATCGAACCAATGGTACTTCATTTGGAGGCAAGCGAATCGATAGTATCGGTAAAAATAAAAGCAGGCGATGTGAAAAATGCCCTGGCGCAGATCACCACTACCTGGAAACAGTTTTCGCCCAATCAGCCTATCAGGTACACTTTTATGGATGAACGTTTTGCCAATATGTATGCCGATGTACAGCGGATGGGCCGCATCTTTACCAGTTTTGCGGTATTAGCCATTATGATAGCCTGTCTTGGTCTGTTTGCTTTAGCCGCCTTTATGGCCGAGCAGCGCAGCAAGGAAATTGGGATCCGTAAGGTACTTGGGGCTACCATTGGTAATATTACCACTATGCTCTCCCTGAATTTTGTGAAACTGGTATTTATAGCCATTGTGATTGCAACACCAATATCCTATTACGCAATGACCAAATGGCTACAGGATTTTACCTATCGTGTGCCATTGAGTTGGTGGATGTTTGCCCTTGCGGGTATAGCAGCAATTATGATAGCATTGCTTACCGTAAGCTATCAAAGCATCAGGGCCGCATTGATGAATCCGGTGAAGAGTTTGAAGGCGGAGTAGAGAGATTGGTGGTTAGAGATTAGAGGTTAGGGATTTCGGAATTGTCTGAACCTGGATTTATTGGATTTGCCGGATCATAGGATTTTGTTGATCAGGGCAGAAAATCCCGGGAATCAAAAAAAAACTCCCAAATCCCGGTTCAGACAGCGTTAGGGATTGAAGCGGATACCGGCCATGTGGCTAAGGTCTTGCGCAGTATGAGCGTAAAGCCCGGGCCGAAGGTAACGCCATTATTGATTTCGGATTTGGGATGCTTGATTTCGGATTTTATAAATATTGAAATGTTAAAATATGTCATCGCGAGGAGGAACGACGAAGCAATCGCGTACTATACAGGGCCGCTCTGTATAGTACGCGGTTGCCACGCTTCACTCGCAATGACATGTAGTAGCTACAATGAACCATTGAACAACTAATTAGTATGTTAAAAAGTTATTTAAAAACAGCATGGCGGTTTTTGTTGAAAAACAAAACCTTTAGTTTGATTAACATAATAGGGCTGGCAACAGGTACATTGTGCTGCCTTTACATTTTGCTTTACGTGCAGGACCAGTACAGTTATGACAAGCAGCATAAAGATGTTAAAGACATTTATCGTATCACAACCACGCTTGAGCTCACTGGTGATAAGCATAACAGCGCAACGAGTTCACCGCCCATTGTACCAGCCATGAAAAGTGATTTTGGTGAGGTTGTTCAGTTTGCGCGTGTGGTAACAACCGATGGCTTTGGCGCTAAGCAGCACCTGTTACGTTATAAGGAAAAATCATTTTATCAGCAGAATGCTGTTTATGTTGATTCCACCTTCTTTGATGTGTTCAACTTCCATTTTGTTAACGGTAATGCCAATAAAGTTTTGGCCGAACCTTATACCATTGTGCTGTTGAAGCCGGTTGCAGATAAGCTTTTCGGCAGTGAAAATGCTGTGGGAAAAATGATCTCCATCGATAATTCGTTCGGTAAGCATGATTTTAAGGTTACCGGGGTTATTGACGAAAGTGCGGGGCAGTCGCATATTAAAGCCAGTATGTTCCTGGCCATGAACAGCGGTGGACTGGGCCAGTATGTGCGGCAAAATTCTAACTGGGCCGGGAATAATTTTTTATATGCCTACGTAAAGCTGCGTCCCGATGCCAGTGCTGCCGCTCTTGAAAAAAAGCTTCCGGAGTTTTTAAGCAAATACGGTGCCGACCAACTGAAGGCCATTGGCATGAAAAAAGCACTGCACCTGCAAGCGGTAACTACCATTCATACTACGCCGGGGCACGAGCATGAGCTTACCAAAACGCTCGATCCGGCATTTTTGTATATCATGATATTAGTGGCCGTGCTGATCCAGGTTGTGGCCTGCATCAATTTCATGAACCTTTCAACAGCCCGGGCATCGAAACGCGCCAAAGAGGTAGGCGTACGCAAAGTGATCGGTGCCGGTCAGGGTGACTTGATGAAACAATTCCTGGGCGAGTCATTTATGTTAGCGCTCATTGGCGTGGCTATAGCGTTACCATTGCTGATATTCTTGCTGCCTTATTTAAACCAGATCACCCATACTGATATTCATTTATCGTTTTTTACCAATTATAAACTTTGGATAATGCTGGTGAGCATGGTAGTGGTTACCGGTTTTGTAGCGGGAAGCTATCCGGCCTTTTACTTGTCGGCGTTTAAAGCTATTAAGGTGATCAAAGGAAACTTTACAAGTCATATCTCGGCTGCGGGGATCCGCAAATCATTGGTGGTGTTTCAGTTTGTGCTGTCGATAGTACTGATAACAGGCATCATTGTGATATACAGCCAGCTCAACTTTGTAAAGAATAAAGATCTTGGTTTCGAGCAGAACCAAAAACTCATCTTTAATTTTTATACCGAAACCACACAAGGCAAAATGAAAAACTTTGCAAATGATCTGCGGCAAATGGCCGAAGTTAAAACTGTAAGTAATGCAGATAACTACCTGAGCCAATTTGTGCCGCATGATCATGGGGTTTATACCGCGGGCGGCAATATGGCCACCGCGACCGACGCGCAAAATATCAATACCGACGAGTTTTTTGCCAAAGCAAACGGTATTAAAATAATTGCCGGCAGGGATTTCCGGATAGGCGATACCACCCGTGTGCTTATTAATGAAACTTTATGTAAGCGGTTAGGAATAAGTCCGCAGGCAGCACCCGGTACCAGGCTTTATACCCAATATGCCCCGGATCCGGTAAGCTTTGTTGAAGTGGCCGGTGTAATGAAGGATTTTAATTACAACTCCCTGCATATGGAGGTGAAGCCCTTTATGCTGGTTTATCGTAATGATCTGCGGCAATTTAATGTAATGGTGGTATCAACAGATAGTAAAAACTATAAATCGCTATTGAGCAAAATGGAGACGCTTTGGCGTAAGGACATTGCCGATGCACCTTTTGAATATTCGTTTTTAGATACGGAAGTGCAAAAGCAGTATGAAACAGAAGTTACCCTGTCGCAAATTATCAATGCCTTTACATTAATGGCGATAGTGATCTCATGCCTTGGTTTGTTTGGCCTCGCGGCCTTTAGTGCCGAGCAGCGGAGCAAGGAGATTGGTGTGCGCAAAGTGCTTGGTGCCAGTGTGACGGGTATTGTACAGCTGTTATCAAAAGATTTTGTACAACTGGTGCTGATAGCCCTTGCCATAGCAACGCCAATAGCCTGGTGGGGGATGAACAAATGGCTGCAAGCCTTTGAATACCGGGTACCCATAAGCTGGTGGATGTTTGCCCTGGCCGGCGTGCTGGCATTGGTAATAGCCCTTGTAACGGTAAGCTCGCAGGCCATAAGAGCCGCAAGGATGAACCCGGTTAAGAGTTTGAAGGCGGAGTAGAGTGGTTAGAGATTGGTGATTAGAGGTTGGGGAATTTCGGATTTCGGATGTTCGATTTCGGAATTAAAGAAATAATATAATCTATGTCATTTAGGAGCAGGCTGGGGAGTGTGTGAGTGCGACGAGGCAATCCCGTAGCGAGTGCATAAGCGACGTACAACGCGGTCAATCTAAATGCGACGAGGTTGCCCCGCTATCGCTCGCAATGACATGGAGCGGATAACAGTGAACTAATGAACAATGAACCAATGAATTAAACCAAACCTATGATAAAAAACTATTTAAAAATCGCTATCCGTAACCTTACAAGGCACAAGGGGCATACATTTATCAATATTGCAGGCCTATCGGTTGGTATGGCTGTGGCTATGCTTATTGGTTTGTGGGCGTATGATGAGCTTGGTTTTAATAAATATTATCAAAACTATGACCGCATTGCCCAGGTAATGCAAAACCAAAGCAATAACGGCGAAGTGCGTACTATGCCCAACGAGCCTATACCTTTGGGTGAAGAGTTGCGAAAAAGTTATGGCAGCAATTTTAAATATGTAACTATGGCCACCGGTGCAGGTACCCATACCCTGGCCTTTGGCAATAAGCTGCTGATGAAGCAAGGCGTTTATTTTGAACCGCAGGCGCTGGATATGTTCAGTGTTAAAATGATTAAGGGAGGCGGTACTGTATTTAATGATCCTAACTCCATTATACTATCCGAATCGGCTGCCAAAGCTTATTTTGGCGATGAAGACCCGGTAAATAAAATAATGAAGCTTGATAACAAAGCTGTTGTAAAAGTTACCGGTGTTTATGAAGATATGCCTGCAAATACCACTTTAGCTAATGCTTCATTCTTTTGCCCGTGGCAGTTGTTTGCTAACAATAACCCCTGGATGGAACAGATGAAAAACGAGTGGGGGCGCAGTGCTTTCTTGTGTTACGCGCAAATAGCTGATCATGCTGATATGGATAAAGTTTCGGCCAAGATCAAAAACGCGAAACTTAACAAATGCAATGCTGATGAAGCCCAGCATAAGCCCGAGCTTTTTCTGCACCCGATGAGCAAATGGCACCTGTATACCGATTTTAAGAATGGCGTAAGTGTGGGTGGGGCTATTCAATATGTTTGGCTGTTTGGCATCATCGGTATTTTTGTATTGATATTGGCTTGCATCAATTTCATGAACCTGAGTACCGCCCGTTCAGAAAAGCGGGCTAAGGAAGTCGGCATCCGTAAAGCGGTAGGCTCATTGCGAGGTCAATTGATCCTCCAGTTCTTAACCGAGTCGGTTACAATTGCAATGGCATCGTTTGTGATAGCCATTTGCATAGTACAGGTTTCGTTACCATATTTTAATCAGGTAGCAGGTAAACAACTTGACATATTGTGGCATGACAATATGTTTTGGCTTGTATGTGCCGGTTTTACCCTTATTACAGGCTTACTGGCAGGCAGCTACCCGGCCTTCTATCTGTCATCATTTAAAGCGGTTAAGGTATTAAAGGGGACCTTTAAAGCGGGTAGGTTCTCTGCGGTTCCGCGCAGGGCTTTGATAGTTGTGCAGTTCACCGTCTCGGTAGTGCTTATTATTGGCACCATTATCGTGTTCAGGCAAATCAGGTTTGCCGAGGGACGGGCAATAGGTTATAATAAAGATAACCTGGTAACCTTATCCACCTTCGGTCCTGATATTCATAAAAACTTTGCGGTTATTGAAGATGAATT
>NZ_DASVOB010000054.1:0-3896 GCF_036383575.1 Mucilaginibacter sp. | reverse complement strand
ATTGCTGTTAACTGTTATCAGAAAAGCGACCGGAAATTTGGTACTGTGGGTCGCTTGCTGAGCGGTGTGCAGGTTAAGATCGCGCCCGATGGCGAGATTCTTTGTAAAGGGCCTAATGTTATGCTGGGATATTATAAAAATCCTGAGCTTACAGCAGAGGTACTGGAAGACGGATGGTTCCATACCGGGGATATAGGAGAGCTGGATAAAGATTCGTTCCTGAAAATTACTGATCGTAAAAAAGAGATCTTCAAAACCTCGGGTGGTAAATATGTGGCCCCGCTGCCTATCGAAAATAAGATGAAGGAAAACTATTTTATTGAGCAGATGATGGTTGTTGGGTCAGAAAGAAAGTTTGTTGCTGCGCTGATCGTTCCATCTTACACTCATTTGAAACCCTGGTGTAAGGAAAATGGCATCACTTTTTCATCCAACAATGAATTAATTAAAGATGCCCGGGTGATCGAGCTTTATCAATCAATTATCAATACCTATAACCCCGAATTTAACCATGTTGAACAGGTGAAGAAAATTACCCTGCTTCCGGATGAATGGTCGATTGATAGCGGTGAGCTTACACCAACCGGGAAAATGAAACGGAAGGTTATCACCGAAAAATATAAAGCCGCAATAGATAAAATGTATCCCTGCGAAGTGAGCGAGGATCCCACGCTTGTAAACTGATTAACCGGATGAATACATTTCAAACAACCATACAGGGCAGGCTGGTTACAATTTCGCTCGACCGGGGCCGGTCAAATGCAATCAATCATGAAATGGTTAAGGAGCTGGATGCCTGTATAAAAACGCTGGAAAATGATGATAGTGTAGGCGGCGTTATTTTAACCGGAAAGGAAGGCTTTTTCTCGTCGGGAATCGACCTGATTGAGGCTTATGATTATAACGAAGAACAAAGCCGCCAGTTTTGGATCGATTTTTTAGCCCTGCAAAATACTTTAGCAGCTTTCAGGAAACCACTGGTAGCTGCCATAAGCGGTCACAGTCCAGCCGGCGGCTGTATATTGGCTATCTGCTGCGATTACCGGGTGATGGCAGCGGGTACATTCATCATCGGGTTAAATGAAGTTCCGGTAGGTATTATTGTTCCTGATAGTGTTTTTAATCTGTATTCATTCTGGCTTGGTCAGCGTAAGGCTTATCAATATTTAATGGAGGGCAGGCTGCTTAAAGTGGATGAAGCACTGGAGGCCGGACTGATCGATGAAATTACCGCGCCGGATAAGTTAATGAACGCGGCCATAGAAAAAGTAACAGCTTACATGAAACTGAACCCGGTTACCTGGAGCGATAGTAAACTAAATTTGCGTAAGGAGCTGACAGGCAAACTAAAGGCCGATCAAACCGAGACCCTGAACAAAATGCTGAAGCAATGGTGGGCACCTGAAACCAGGCAGGGCCTTCAAATGATGATCCAAAATCTAAAATCGAAAAATACCCCTGTAAATTAACTGATGATGACTGACCCAACCACTCCGAATAGTTCTGTAAACCCCAACGCCGCAACTGCCGGCGGAATGTTAAGAGATGATGCACTAAAAGGCAAAACCATCATTGTAACCGGTGGCGGGACAGGTTTAGGCAAGGCAATGGGGACTTACTTTTTGCAATTAGGCGCTAACCTGGTAATCACCAGCCGTAAGCTGGATGTGTTAGAACAAACTGCTGCCGAAATGCGATCCATGACCGGAGGGAAGGTATTACCGATTGCCTGCGACGTGCGGAAATATGATGAAGTTGAAGCGATGCTGCAACAAGCTATTGAGGAATTTGGACAGGTCGATGCACTGTTGAATAACGCGGCGGGGAATTTTATTTCGCCTACCGAGCGCTTATCGGCAAATGCCTTTTCGGCTATCATTGATATCGTTTTAAAAGGTTCGGCCAATTGTTCACTGGCTTTGGGTAAATATTGGATCAAAGAGAAAATGCCCGGTAACATATTGAATATTATTACCACCTATGCCTTTACAGGTTCGGCTTACGTTGTGCCCTCGGCCTGTGCAAAGGGTGGAGTGCTGGCCATGACGAGGTCTTTAGCGGTGGAGTGGGGCAGGCATGGCATACGTGCCAATGCCATTGCGCCGGGCCCGTTTCCTACAAAGGGTGCCTGGGAAAGACTATTGCCAGGAGATATGGCCCAGAAGTTCGATTTCAAAAACAGGGTGCCGCTTAAGAGGGTAGGAGAGCACCAGGAACTGGCAAATCTGGCGGCCTTTTTAGTATCTGATTTTTCAGGGTATATTAATGGCGAGGTAATTACGATTGATGGCGGAGAGTGGCTGCAGGGTGCCGGTCAATTCAGCGGGCTTGAAATGATACCGGATGAAATGTGGGATAGTATCGAGAAAGCTACACGGTCAGCGTAGGGTGAAATTAGTATCGATGGTAGCTAATAAAAAAAGCCCTTAGCATACGCTAAGAGCTTTCCAAAATATGTTTTCCCACAAGGGCTCGAACCTCAATCTTCAGAACCAGAATCTGACGTGATACCATTACACCATAGGAAAATAACAGAACATCCGCATTCTCCAAAGGGAATACTTTATTCACTGCAAATATACTAAATATGCAAATTGATGTAAAGTCCGTTTTTGAAAAAGCCGTAACCAGGTCAACTGATTACGGCTTTTTTACAGTAGGATTATCTGCGGATTAATCTTCGTTTACAAATGACCGCAGCATCCAGGTGTTTTTTTCGTTGAATTGCATAAAGCGGTTGATCATATCATTGGTGCCGTCGTCGCCGGCATCGGCAGTGATATTCAATATTTCGCGTTCCATTTTTATTAACGCAGCCAGATCTTCAATGATGGCTTTCACCATCAGGGTGTCTTTTAAGCCAATGGTTTGGATCTCTTTGATGCTCGATGTTTCAATATAATCTTTAAACGTGCTGATAGGAGGTTTGCCAAGGCTCAGGATCCTTTCAGCAAGCTCATCAATGGTAACCAATGCTGCGGTATATAATTCTTCAAATTTAAGGTGCAGGGTAAAAAAGCTTGTGCCTTTAACGTTCCAATGGCAGCCGCGCAGTTTTTGGTAGTGGATATGGTAATTGGCCAGCAGATCGTTCAGGTGGTCAACTACCGGTTTTACTTTAACTTCTTCGAGGCTTATTTCTTTAGCGTTCATAAATAAATGTGATGTTTTTAAGTGTAACATGCCTCTGCAGGCAATGTTTGGTAAAGATAAACAGTTTTGATTTTAATGAGCATATTTGCAAACTTTATGACTGCGCTTTTACCCTTTATCAGCAAAACTTACCAGGCCCCGGTTTGGTGTATGGAAATTGACGAGAGCAGCCAAACGCTGTTTCTCGAGATCAGGGACCATGCCGATAAACAGGTTAGTTTTTCGGCTCTGAGCCTGCAAAACGGCGATATCTATTTTGAAGGTTTTACTACCCCCGAGCGCTGGCTTACCGGTATTGAGGCAGCATACAATGGCGTGTTGCTGCTGCATAACTACCAGTCGGCAACAGGGCCTGTACATAAAGGCATTACCGCTATCGAAGCGGCATCAGGTAAAGAGTTGTGGAGTAATTTTACTTTGGCGTTTGATCATCTTTCGATAAACGGTCCCGTGGTATACAACGCCCAATTGCAGCCTAAGAAATTATTTTTAATTGATGTTAAAACCGGCGGTACAATCAGGGCATACGAGCCGGTGCTTGATCAGCCCCTGGATAATCAGATCATCAGCCCGGAACTGATGCCTGCAACGGCGGTAAATAATTTATATTTACCCCTTACTGTACATGCAAATGCGGTGCATTATATCAGTTACAATAGTTTCAGAATTGTATCTTTGCACACGCTTTTGCAGGAGCATCTTGAACAGCACTTGTTTGTATTTAACGAGGAGGGTACCCTTTT
>NZ_DASVOB010000053.1:0-2663 GCF_036383575.1 Mucilaginibacter sp. | reverse complement strand
AAAACATCCTTAATCGTAATCATGCAACAAAGTAACATAAAAGCTACTTTTGCAGCATGCTTGAACATGAAAAATATATGCGCCGCTGTTTGGAGCTTGCCCAGCTTGGCGCAGGTTATGTTAGTCCGAACCCTATGGTTGGCGCGGTTGTGGTTCACGATGGCAGGATAATAGGAGAGGGCTACCACCAGAAATATGGCCAGGCCCATGCCGAAGTTAATGCCATTGCCCAGGTTACCCAGAAGTTTGATAACTATGCTGAATTGCTCAAAAATTCAGCTATATATGTTTCGTTAGAGCCTTGTGCTCACTATGGCAAAACGCCCCCTTGTGCAGATCTGATCGTTAAGCACCAGATCCCAAAGGTAGTAGTTGGCTGCCGCGATCCTTTTGCCCAGGTTGACGGCAAAGGCATTGAAAAACTGCAAGCTGCCGGTATTGAAGTAATTACCGGTGTACTTGAACAGGAATGCCAATGGATTAACCGCCGTTTTTTTACCAAAGTACAAAAACACCGGCCTTATATTATTCTGAAGTGGGCGCAAACACAGGATGGCTTCTTTGCCCCTGCGGATGGCAACCAATTCTGGATCACCGGCCCCGAATCAAAAAAGCTGGTTCACAAATGGCGCAGCGAAGAAGATGCCGTACTGGTTGGCAAAAATACCGTATTGAGTGATAATCCTCAATTGAATACTCGTTACTGGGATGGCCCATCGCCTAAACGAGTGGTGATAGATAGGAAACTGGAATTAAATAACGGGTTGAATGTATTTGATCAGTCGGCCGAAACGTTGATATTTAACGAAGTTAAGTTTGATGTAGATGGCAAGAACAGGTACATAGCACTTGAGGATTTTGAACGCTTTGTGCCGCAATACATTTTATACCAGTTATACCTTCAGGATATTCAATCGGTTATTATTGAAGGAGGCGCACGTACGCTTGAGGCCTTTATAGAGGCTGGGCTTTGGGATGAAGCCCGGGTGTTTACCGGCGATAAAGTTTTGAACAAAGGCATAAAAGCACCGCAAATAACAGGTATACTTGCCGAGGAATATCCCGTAGGCGCCGACCGCTTGCAATTGTTATACAATAAGCCAGTTATATAAATGCTGTTCGTTTTTTTAAGTATTTGCTGTAGTGTTATCGTCTCTATTTTGCTGAAACTGGCAAAACGTTACCATGTGGATGTTTACCAGGCCATCACCTGGAATTACTCCATGGCTATTTTACTTACATGGTTCTTTTTTAAACCACAGCTGAATATTATTCAAAACGGGCCCGTTTTGAATTACCTGGCTTTGGGTATCCTTTTCCCTGCCATATTTGTGATCATGGCTACGTCGGTGCGTAAAGCCGGCATTGTGCGTACGGATGTGGCGCAGCGCCTATCCCTGTTCATTCCCATATTGGCGGCGTTTGTTTTATTTGGCGAAACTACTGGTACAATTAAGGCCATTGGTATTGTATTAGCTTTCATTGCTATTATCTGCTCTGTCCCCTGGCAAAAATCGGCGGGTAATAAGGTGGAAAAAGGTTCGTGGATTTACCTGTTAATTGTTTTCCTGGGCTTTGGCGTTATTGATGTGCTGTTAAAACAGCTTACCAAAGTAAGCAATGTACCTTTTACCACAGCCATATTTGTGATCTTCATTATTGCCTTTGTATTGACCTTCGCCGGTTTAGTTTACCAGGTATCTACTAAAAAAACAAAATTCTCCCTGCCTCAGATCATCATAGGGTGGATCCTCGGCATAGCTAACTTTGGCAATATCCTGTTTTATTTAAAAGCGCACCAGGCGCTGGCCAATAGTCCTTCGGCGGTGTTTTCTTCGGTAAACATTGGTGTTATTGTGGTTGGCACGCTGGTTGGTATCTTTGTATTTAAAGAAAAACTGAGCCTGCTAAACAAGGTCGGCATAGCTGCAGCCGTATTGGCTATTGTTATTATTTATTTCCCGCAAACATTGGGCTTCCTGCACTTGTAATATTTCTGAATGCTTTTTGACGATACTTATAAAACTATAGAAAACCCTGCCGAAGGTATCTTTCGCGACCGGGGCAGCAAATTCCTGGCTTATGCTTTTCCCATTAATTCTGAAAACGATATCAAGGCCATTGTAGCTCAGTTAAAATCAGAACATCCCAAAGCCAATCACCATTGCTGGGCCATGCGCTTAACTATTGATCGCTCCGTTTTCAGGGTTAACGATGATGGGGAGCCTTCTGGCACCGCAGGCAGACCAATCCTCAACATGCTTGTATCGAAAGACCTCACTAACCTGGTGGTCGTAGTTGTCCGTTATTTTGGTGGTACTTTATTAGGCGTTCCCGGTTTAATTAACGCTTACAAAGTTGCTACTGAAGAAGCATTAAGCCAGGCGGTTATCATTGAAAAAACAGTAAATGACGTTTACACTGTCTCGTTTGATTACCTGCAAATGAACGATATAATGCGTATTATTAAAGAAGAAAACCTTACTATACTTAACCAGGTTTTTGATAATAATTGCAGCATTCAGCTTTCCATTCGTAAAACACAGGTTGAACAGGCACTTTTTAAATTGAGCAAAGTGAGCGGTACAACGGTTAAGTATGATCATAGTATCTAACAGTTGAACTCCTTTACTTTACCAATCAGGGCACTGTTTTTGTGCCGA
>NZ_DASVOB010000052.1:0-39232 GCF_036383575.1 Mucilaginibacter sp. | reverse complement strand
CCTGCCACTTGCTGCTTTCATCCGCAACAGGCTTCCGGCGGTCAATGGATGCCTGAATATTGCCAAAACAATACGGCTTTCGCCGATCTCGTTTTCGCAAAATACAGGCAGTTGGGAATATTAAATTTTGACCAGAAGTCGTAAGGTCACCGACAATCTTGTAGGTTAAAGCGTTTATTTTAGTCACGGTTGTGCTTCTAAACGTTATTTTAGGAAATTTCTCAACGTCCAAAAGCTCCCGGCTCTTTATCTCTTTATCGCGGTAATCTTTATCCGTGGAGATGCTGCCAGCCTCCGCAGTGAATACGATATCTGAGCCTGCGAAATCATCGCCGGGCGCAGTAAGCCTAAGTTCCTTGCAATTAATAAAATAATCATTTTAAGATTTCAAAATTTAGCTTAATTCCATGTATTGATTTTTTACCTTTATTAAATTGAAACAATCCAAAGCCTTTATAACATGGAAGAATTAAAGCGATTGGTTGAAAAACTACAGCAGGTATATTGACAAATTGTAATGGACGAATTTAGCTCGCTTAATAACAACTAACACCAATTTTTATAATGATTGTGCTTGCAAATTTGCCTGTTCTTCGAAAATCTGGTAGTCGTAATACCCTCAATTGATCAATGCTTCTTGGGGTTTTCAAGAAACAGTGAACGGTTCATGGCAACGACTTCTTCGTGTGTAGGCGGCGTTGCAAATTCCATAAATTTCCTGATAGCATGGTCCCGCAGACGTGCCGCATCTCCTTTGTCTCCTTGGTTTAGGGCTTGCTTGAGCTCTACCACGCTCAATTCGGTACAATAGGCCGGAGTACCCGGTTGGTGCCTCCAGGAATCCGCAAGAGTACCGGCATCCACAGCGTCGAAACCGGCATCGTTGATAAGGACGGACACCATCTCTTTGGCCTGCTGATCGTTGCCTGAGACTGCCATCGCGATCCGATCCCCGGCACCTTCAGGTTTACTTCCATTTTCAAGGCTATGAGCCAAAAGGTTATTGAAGGCCTTAATAACCGGACGTCCTATTTGTTCAGTAACCCATAGGCTCTCCACTTTGCCATTTTTGAGTTCTTCGATGTCCCCATCACGGAATGGATAGTAGTTAGATGTATCGACAACAACCACACTGTCGGGAAGACCTGTGAACAATGCTTTCTCTAATTCCGGGATAGCGATGCTGGGAACGGAGATGATGACAACATCAACGCCTTTGGTGATACTGTCCCTGGTTGCAGGCAAGACACCCAACTCTTGTGCTCTTTTTTTTAAGAGGTTCCCATCACCTTTGTTATATACTTTTACTTCATGGCCGGCGTTAGCCAGTTTCTTTGCGAGGGTACCGCCAATTGCACCGGTACCTATTATTCCTATTTTCATTACGCTTGTTTTTAAATTCTTGATACCGATTTGATCCGTCATTATTTAGCTACAGACCTTCTCGGCGGTCATTCCAATAAATTCTTTACAAAATTGGCAAATTTTTACTTTCCTTTGTATAGTATTTTCCCAAAGGAAAGTGAAATAGTTTTTGTTAAGATTTATGGCTGCTAAAAAAACACATTGTGATTGCATTGAAACGATTAAGCCTGTAAGGGATGCACTCGACGTGATCAATGGTAAATGGAAACTGCCAATAATCATTTCTGTAGGTATTGGAAACGACCGGTTCACTGACATACAGGAAAGTATCCCCGGTATAACA
Organism: Mucilaginibacter sp.; assembly: GCF_036383575.1. Taxonomy (GTDB): domain Bacteria; phylum Bacteroidota; class Bacteroidia; order Sphingobacteriales; family Sphingobacteriaceae; genus Mucilaginibacter. The sequence continues at coordinate 37,524 of NZ_DASVOB010000052.1, read as the reverse complement.
CCCAAAGTTTTGGCCAAAGAACTGAAAGACCTGGAACAGCATCGTTTGGTCAACAGGATCGTTATCGATGGTTACCCGGTGAAGATCACCTATCAATTAGCTGAATATGCCGATACGCTGACACCTATCATTTATTCCCTCAAAGACTGGGGGCTGAATCACCGAAAGAAAGTGACGGATCGGGAGTAATTATTTCTTTAGTCATCCTTTCTCTGCGGTGACGATCCATATTGTTTGAACTTCATCGCCTAATGTTTCCTGTTTTTAATGTCAGATTTTAAAATGGTGACTTATTGTTTTTGTTTTATTGAACAGTGTTCAATAAATTTGTCCCGGTTTTAAATTAATCCAAGTCATCATGAAAAAAGCATTAATCACAGGAGCCAGCGGAGGCATCGGGTTCGAAACAGCCCGGCAACTGGCTCAACAGAATTACCAGATCACACTGGTTGCCCGTAACAGGGAGCGCCTTGAACAAGCGTTAAGCAGTTTAAATGGCAGCGGCCACACGATACTGGTCGCTGATCTAAACAATACAGACGATCTGCAAAAGCTGGCAGCACATCTCAGTGCCGAAAAGTACGACCTCCTGATCAACAATGCAGGTACCGGCACTTACGGCCAGTTTACGGATATCGCACTGGAAGACCAGTTGGCCACCATGAAGCTCAATATGCAAGCTTTGGTGACTCTGTCTTATAGCTTCTTACAGAAAGCAACCAAAGGTGACGCACTGGTCAACATCGGCTCGCTGCTTGCCCATTCTTCACTCCCTGGCGGTTCCGTGTATGCGGCCACTAAGAGTTTTGTCGCCAACTTTTCGGAATCGCTATGGTATGAGTTCAAACCCAAAGGTATTTTCGTGTTGGGCTTTAATCCAGGTGCGGCAAACTCTGACTTTCATGTGCATGCGGGCAGGCACACGAGTTCCTTTCCTGAGTTTGTTGTTTCTTCTGTAGAAAATGTTGCTACTGAGCTTGTAAAAGCGCTGCAGAAAAGGCAAAAGCCAAGAGTAGTGCAAGGTTGGAAGAACCGTTTTATGCTGTTCGGTTTCAAGTTATTGAACAGAAAGGCGGCGGTAAGCATCATGGGCAAGATCAGCCCAGGGATGCAGAATTAAGCAGAAATACCAATGTGGAATTTGGCCACACGAGTGGCGATCATATATTTGTATCTTATAATCATCTAAAAATGGGCATAGCAGAAAGAAAATTAAGAGAGAAACAGGAAATGCACAAACGCATCCTTAACGGTGCGCGTAAGATATTTTTGGAGAAGGGCTATGAAAAAGCCAGTATGCGCAATATCGCAGCTGAGATCAGTTACAGCCAGGGCTCGCTTTATTTTTACTTCAAAGATAAGAGCGAGATCTTTCACGAATTACATAAGGAAGGGTTCCGGCTGCTGCTTAACCAGTTAAAAGTATTGGACAAGGTAGCTGATCCATTTGAGCGTTTAAAGGCTTCTGGACGCATTTTTATTCAATTCGCACAGGAGAACAAAGATTATTACAATCTGATGTTTATTGTTGAAGAACCTGTCAAAGACCCACAATCAGGCGGATTTCAAATAGCACAGGAAGCGATCAGTCAGCTATTGGGTGTTATAAAGGAATGCCAGCAGAAAGGAAAATTCAAGGATATGGACGCAGAATATTTGACTTTCATGTTCCTGTCTGCAATTCATGGTATTTGCGCGCTGTTCTGCAAGGACCGTACCACCAACTTTATGGACAAAACAAATGAAGAATTGATGGAACATGGCTACGAGTGTTTTGTAGCGCTGCTCGAAAAGAGTTAGCCTTTTTTTTGATACTAAATTGAACGGTGTTTAAAATTATAACAATGATTAAAAATGAAATTTAAAAGTCAATTATTTTATCAGCTTTTGCTTTTATCGTCAGCCCTGCTGGTTGCACCCTTTGCAAAAGCTCAAGGCAAGCTGGATGAATACATCCGGCAGGGCCTTGCCTCAAACGAGAGCATCAGGCAGCAGAATTTTGTACTTGAAAAAAACATCTACGCATTAAAGGAAGCCAAGAGTATGTTCCTGCCTGATGTTACTTTTTCAACAACCTATACTAAAGCTGATGGCGGGCGCACCATAGATTTCCCTACCGGCGATCTGCTTAACGGAGCTTATGCTACATTAAACCGGCTGACAGGAAGTAATTCCTTTCCACAATTGCAAAATCAAAGTATCCTGCTCAACCCGGATAATTTTTATGATGCGAAGTTTCGTACAAGCCTACCCATTTTAAATGCAGAACTGATCTATAATAAACGGATCAAACAGCAGCAGGTAGACCTGCAAAAGACCGAAGTGCTGCTTTATAAACGCGAATTAGTTAAAGAGATCAAAACAGCTTACTATAGCTATTTAAAAGCTGCCAGTGCGACCAGTATCTACGAATCTTCGCTCCGGCTGGTTGAAGAAGGACTGCGGATCAATACCAAACTGTACGACAACAGCAAGGTAAACCGAACTGTTGTGCTGAGAAGCCAGAACGAAGTGTCCAGGATCAATGCCTCACTTACTACGGCCACCAAAACCGCCGAGTCTGCCCGCTATTATTTCAACTTTTTGCTGAACCGCCCGCTGACGGACAGTGTACAGTTGGATAACATAACCGAATTGCCTTCGCAAGATCAAAGCTTAGGAAGTAGCGTTAGCGGTAGGGAGGAACTGTCCAAACTAAGGATTGCGAAAGATATCAACGGCAACCTGACCGGGCTTGCTAAGTCTTACCTCATCCCCAAGGTCGGCACCTATCTTGATCTGGGCTCGCAAGCTTTCGATTGGAAAGTTAACAGTCAAAGCAAGTATTATTTCCTGGGTGTTTCACTCGAATGGAACCTGTTTTCCTTTGGCAGGCATAGTAACCGGATCAAACAAACCCTTTCAGACCAACAGGCGCTTGCCTCGCAAACGGATTATGTGCAGCAACAACTGCTGACCGAATTGAAGGTACGGCAGTCCGGTATGCAGAGTGCGATAGCGCAATATAATGCTGCTCAATCCCAACTGAAGACCAGCCAGACCTACTACAATGATGAGCTGAAGCTATACAAACAAGGAATGGCTATTTACATTGAGTTGCTGGATGCACAAAACCAGTGGATAGATGCGCAGCTTAACGCCAATATTGCCCTTTACGATACCTGGATCGCCAATACAGCCATCGAACGTGCCAACGCCAGTTTCACCATTCAATAAAATAAGATCATGAAAAACTTACAATTATACAGCATTATTATAGCAGCATTAACCTTAATGGCATCCTGCAAAGAAAAACACAAGGAAGGAAACCCAACAGGCGAACCGGATATTATACCTGTTAAAACCGCTTCGGTGTCTACATTAGGCGTACCCGATCAGGTTACCGCCACTGGCCTGGTCAGCACAGAGGATGAAGCCAGATACGCCTTTAAAATAGGCGGCGTGATCAGCCGGATCTTCGTGCAGGAAGGCCAGTTCTTTAAGCAGGGTCAGTTATTGGCAAGCCTTAACTCCACGGAAATTTCAGCCGGTTTAACCCAATCCAGTTTGGGTGTAGAAAAGGCACAACGTGACTATAGCAGGGCGCTGAGTCTTTACAAAGACAGCGTTTACACGTTGGAACAATTACAGAATACCAAAACAGCTTTGGATGTTGCTCAAAAAGCTAGGGAAGCAATAGCCTTTAATGAGCGCTACTCTAAAATATACGCGGCATCTGACGGTTTTGTAAGCAAGAAAATAGCCAACGAAGGCGAGGTAATTGCCGAAGGGATGCCGGTGCTGCTGACCAACTCTACCGAACAGCGAAACAGCTATTCACTTAAAGTGGGTGTAACAGACCGCGAATGGGCTCTCATTAAACCGGGGCAAACAGCCAAAGTAAAGCTTGACGGCTATGCCGGTCAAACGTTTGATGCCACCGTGTTCCGTAAGTCGCAGGCGGCTGATCGAGAACTGGGCTCATTCCAGATAGAACTAAAATTGCAATTGAACGGCCTAAAACCTGCAGTCGGCATGTTTGGGAAAGCGGAGATAGCCACCCACCAGGATAAAAGTGTGATGGTCATCCCATACGGATCATTAGTAGAGGCTGATGGCAACAAAGGTTTTGTATTTACGACCATTAGCGCAACGCGGGTAAAAAGAGTACCGGTTACCATTCTGAAGTTTGATAACGAAAACGTGTACCTGAAAGATAAGCTTGACGGTATAGACCAGATCGTGATCTCCAACAGTGCCTACCTCAACGAACAGTCTTTTATTAAAATTATTAAGTAAGGCCATGAAAATTACAAATTTTGCCGTTAAGAATTATCAGTTCACGCTGATCATATTCCTTTTGGTGGCAGTTGTCGGCTTGCTCACGCTGTTTACCATGCCCCGTTCGGAAGACCCGACCACCCATCCGCCGCAGTATATCATTACGGTCATTTACCCCGGTACCAGTCCAAAGGATATGGAAGAACAGGTGGTGAAACCCATTGAGAATAAGATATATGGACTGGAGAATATTGAAAAGATCCTGACAACGGTAGAGGACGGTGTAGCGGTCATTCAGCCCAAGTTTAAATATGGCGTAGATGTGGACAATAAATACCAGGAAATTTCTACAGAAATCAATGCTTTAAAAAACAGTGAACTACCCAAAGATATTTACCTCATTAAAACAGAAAAGGTTTCCTCTTCTGACGTAAAGGTGTTACAAGTCGCACTTATATCAGACAACGCCTCCGGTAAATTACTGCGGGATAAAGCAGACATCCTGAAAACACAATTAGAGAAGATCACCAACTTAAAAGAGGTGAAGTATTTCGGTATGCCCGAACAGGAGATCCGTATAGATATGCAGCTGGATAAACTGGCCCAATTGAAAATACCGCTTAATGTGGTCATAGGCAGTTTGCAAAGCGAAGCGGCAGATATCCCCGGCGGGAGCATCAACCTCGACAGCAAGATTTTTAATGTAAAAACCAGCGGCAAATTCAAGAGTGTTGATGATGTGGCCAATACGGTTATTTATAATGCGAATGGCAAGATCGTATATCTGAAGGATGTAGCTGATGTAAGCTATAAGGATGGCACAATAGACCATATTGTTCGGTTAAACGGCCATCGCAGTGTACTGGTTACAGCGGAAATGAAAGATAACGTGAATATTGCCAGTGTTCAGAAAGAGTTTTTGCCGGTACTGGATGAGTTTGGCAAAAGCCTGCCTGAAAACATCAGGATGGTCAAAAACTTCGATCAGGCCAATATGGTATCCAGGCGTTTGGGCCATCTGGGTTTTGACTTTGGGTTAGCCATCTTGCTGGTTGTCATCACCCTGCTGCCGTTGGGGTTCAGGGCGTCGCTGATCGTGATGATCTCCATTCCGCTTTCGCTGGCACTGGGGCTTATAGCAATGAATTTATTGGGGTACTCGTTAAATCAACTCAGCATTGTTGGGCTTGTAGTGGCCTTGGGGCTACTGGTGGACGATAGTATTGTGGTGGTGGAGAACATAGAGCGTTGGCTGAGGGAAGGACATTCCCGTAAGGATGCTATCTTAAAGGGGACAAAGCAGATCGGTGTAGCAGTTGTAGGGTGTACCGCGACCTTAGTTATCGCGTTTTTGCCGCTTGCCTTTTTACCTGATATGGCCGGTGAGTTTATCCGTAGCCTGCCGATGGCTGTAATGACCAGCGTTTTGGCTTCTATGATCGTAGCCTTAACACTTGTCCCTTTCCTGGGTAGCCGGATGTTAAAAACGCATACACATGGCGAGGGCAATTTCTTTTTAAAACACCTGCAAAGGTTCCTGACCCGCTCTTATGCACGGGTGATGCCGATTGCCTTAAAATGGCCTAAAGCTACTATTGGAATATCATTGGCCCTGAGCGGACTTGCCTTTTTCCTGTTTACACAAACAGGATTCAAGCTTTTCCCAACCTCTGAAAAACCGATGTTCCTGATCAATATTAAATTGCCCCTACAGGCTGATATTCCGGAAAGTGACCGTGTAACCAAATTGGTGGAAAGTGAGTTGAAGAAACATAAAGAGATCGTTTTTTATACGTCTAACGTAGGTAAGGGTAACCCGCAGATCTATTACAATGTACATCAGCAGGATATAAAACCTGACTTTGCCCAGATATTTGTTCAACTGGATGAAGAGGCCAGCCCCGGTGAAAAAACTGATCTGATCAAGCAACTGCGCAAGAAATTCAACGACTTTCCTTATGCAAGGATCGAAGTGAAAGACTTTGAACAGGGAACGCCTATCGAAGCCAATATCGTGGTTAGGGTATTTGGAGAAAACCAGGATACATTACGCTCCCTTTCATTTAAAGTGGAAGAGATCCTTAAAAAAGATCCCGGTACTTTTTACGTCAACAATGAGCTGAATATCTATAAATCGGATGTTAAAATAAAAATCGATAAAGAGAAGGCCCGTACTTTAGGTGTGCTGACCAGCGATGTAGACAAGGTGATTCGTATGGCGGTAGCGGGCTTAAATGTTGGGGACTATATCGATGACAGGGGCGATTCCCGCAACGTTGTGATCACACTTCCAAGAAATAAATTCTCTAACCTCGATGCTTTCAAAAACCTGTATGTAAATAATGTGCAGGGTACCCCGGTACTGGTTGACCAGATCGCCACCATTTCGTTTGAAACGTCACCCACAGCGATCAATCATTTTAATAAATCACGATTTGCAAAGGTGACATCCCTAACCAAAGAGCATGTACTGGCTAATGATATCCTGAAGAACATTGTGCCGCAACTGAACAAGTTAAAAATGCCGCCGGGTTATTATTACAAACTTTCAGGCGAAGCGGAGTCTGAAGGCGATGCGTTAGGCGGCAACTTCCTTTCTGTAATTATTTTGAGCACCTTCCTTTTTATCGGGGTATTGCTGCTGCAATTTAAAACGTTCAAAGGGATCATTATCGTGTTATCGATCATACCTCTGGGAGTTCTTGGCGGCGTGGTATTCCTGCTCTTTACCGGTAATCCCATGTCGCTGGTATCCATCATCGGTTTCATTGGCTTATCAGGCATACAGGTTAAAAATTCACTGTTGCTTGTTGATTTTACTAACCAGTTGCGCCTCGAAGGACACAGCATTGATGAAGCGATCCATAGGGCCGGTGAAACCCGTTTTCTTCCTGTTGTGCTCACTTCTATAACGGCAATATGCGGTTTGCTTCCAATCGCCTTGAACCCTAATCCGCTTATCGCACCATTAGCTATTGTTTTGATCGGCGGGCTGATCAGCTCTACTATTCTTTCGCGGATCGTGACTCCCGTGATGTATAAATTGATCCCGCCGCATTTGGAAAGTGATGATGAAATGGCTTAGCTAATTCGTTTTAAGGTGAATAAGTTTAAAATAGAAAAACCTCCTTAAAAAATTAAGGAGGTTTTTTACAGTAATCTTCGGTAGTACCGAACTATTCAGCTCCCTTGGAGATACAAAATTCAGGTCATTTTTGGTACTATCCTGTTACCCGGAATGTGGATAACCGTGCAATACTATGCGATATTTATCCTATTTGTTTGTAAAATAACAAACGTGAACCCGAACAAACAGCGATTGCTGGTCTGATAACGCTACCGATAAACTTTTCAAGAGCATTTTCTATGAACCAAACTTACGCCCCCATAATAGACATAAGTCGTACCATTTGAGAACAATCCAATGTTTTCGGCGATTTTCCAAAGCCTGGATATGTATTACTCTTTCGAATCTTTTAACTTTACTATTAATTCAGCTAATAATACAAAGAATGGATAAAGCAGCACGGTTATCATTTTGCTCTCGCTATTCGCCAAATTTGCCAATGAAGACTTAAAAACTGCCTCATAAATTTCATATAGCAAAATGAAATAAGGTATGCTAAAAAACGGTGCCATGAAATCAAATTCATTTTGGTTAATTAATTTACTAACGGCTTCTATAGTTTGCCGAACAAGGTGGCTTAAATAAATAATAAGCCCAATTATAACTCCCGACATGGCAAAATACCGGTGATGACGATATTTGGCATGATATTGGGACTGTATGAAGCCTATCTAAAAAGAAAAACATTATGGCAACTACAACAAATGCAACAGGCGTACTGAACGACCTGATCGAGATTAACAACGACCGTGTAGCGGGTTTTGAAAAAGCGATCGCGGATATTAAAGACGAAAACATTGACCTGAAGGGGTTGTTCCAGGGTTATGCGGAGCAAAGCCGCAAAAATGGCCAGGAGTTAGCTGCATTGGTTGGCGACGCCGAAGAAGTAGAAACTGGAAATAGCGTGGGCGGAACTTTGCACCGTGCCTGGATTGATGTGAAATCGATCTTCGGGGGTAATGACCGCGCCAGTATCCTTTCAGAAGCAGAGCGTGGTGAGGATGCGATCAAAAAAGCTTACAACGATGCCCTGAGTGGCGGCGAATTGCCGGCCGAAGCCGTACAAACGGTTAGCAGTCAGGCTACGGAGATCAACGCGGCGCATGACCAGATCAAGGCTTTGCGCGATGCTGCTAAAAACTAATGAACTAATAATTTTAAAAAGCCGCCTCATCGGGCGGCTTTTTTTGTGCACGCTTTTAGATATGACTAACCGGCCATCTTACCTGGATTTTGACAAGTCTTCTTATGCCTGGAAACCGGATATCAATTATCGGGAACACCCGGAGTTGTACCGGGTAGGGAAGGGGGAACAGGGTGTTATGATCTGCGAACCTTATAAAAGTGAAATCGGGCAGTATTGGCGTTTTCTTAACGAGGAAGTCGCCGAACAGAGCAGCGAAAAGATATTCAATTTGTTCGAAACATACATAGATAACAGTGATTTTGTGGGGGCAGACATGGCACGCAAGTATTTACAGATGGGTTACACCCGTGCCCGCCGATATGCGAATTACAAAGGCGGCAAAAAATATGATGCTGACGGTGATTATGCACAAATGGAGGGAGGAACTGGCGAGCCGGAGAAAGCGGCAACAGCAACCATCTTTTATAAACGATGGAAAGCAGCAGAAGGCGATATAGTTTACTGCAGCTTGAAAAAGAAATGGAAACATGAAAGAGGTTAAAAAGCATGGTTTGCCGGAAAACGTATAAAGGTCAATAATTGATCGCTACGGCCTGTAATAGGGCAAGACTGAATATTACCCAATATAAGTCGGGGCATGACAGCGATGAACAGCCAGTCTGATCCGAAAAAAAACAAACTACGGGTACATTAGGCTTCAAATTGGTAGAAGTGATATGTAATAATCAATTTAACTTTCTGTTAAGTATTTTAAATAAAAAATAAATAACGAAATTTAATTTGTACCTTGCGTGCTTATTAAAAAAGATATAATGCAAAAAGAAGGAACTGTGAAATTTTTTAACGCCACAAAGGGCTTTGGATTTATTTCACAAAATGACAACAGAAGTGAAATTTTCGTGCACGTTACAGGTTTAATTGACGAGATCCGCGACAATGACCAGGTAGCTTACGATGTAGAAGAAGGCCGCAAAGGTCTTAATGCGATCAATGTTAAAGTAATCTAATCACCACAATATCAAATTCGCTGAAGCATCCATTGATAAAATTGGATGCTTTTTTGTTGCTTTCTGATCTCGATGCCCACAAATAAGTTTTGAATATACAAACAGGATTTTATGAAATTGCTGAAGTGATTTCCTGAAAAAACGCACGTTAAAATGGTATTAATCGAAAAACAATCATGAGTAAAGATAAAGGTAGTAAAAACGTAAAAAAAGCTCCCGCAGCAGGCGGTAATAAGTCGACTTCAGATTATCAGGCAGGCAAAAAATCGGCATCAAGCGATAGTGTATCAATTAATAAAAAGAAAAAAGATTGAAGACAAACGGACTTATAAACACGCAGGTAATGGAATACTTGTTTGATCTACGGAACATAGCAATAGAACATGGTTTTAAACAAGATAAGCCATGGCAATTGAAATTGGTTAGTAAAGCCGATAAAGTAGCGATTGAGAAACAATATCGTGTAAGCGTATCTGTTGAACCAGGTATTGAGCAACTTGCCCGAATGCTAAGCATGGTTGAGACGGCCCTCTCGTTCCCGCTCACAGAACCTATTCCATTGAAAGCTATTCATGTTAACGAATTACAATATCTGGTTGCGTACAACCCGATGGAGGAATGGCGTTAGTAAATAATAGCCAGGTGCAGGCTAACCCAACTTTTCATTTTTTACCGTTGATGTTTCCGTTTAATGTTAACTAAAGTGGACGATGTATCATTGATTTACGATTAAAGCCACACGGAGTGAGGTATTCTTAATGCCTGTAAAAGAAATAATTATATTTGAATTCTTGACATATTATGACCAACGAGAGCTCATTTAAAACCGTAGACTATATCTATATTATACTTGCCATCAGTACAATTGTTTTTTTTGCATTTATGGCCATCCGATCAACTTATGCTATTAAAGTTGCTGATGGTTCCGGTAAAATAAGCTCCCGCTAAACCTATGATAAACTCTAAATCGGTGATCTGTCTGTTTGGTTCATAATGATTTTAGACTGAAGGGTTTTACTTAATTTATAAGAGAAAATATTGTTTAATAATATTTTATGTTGCCTGGCTAAAACTAAACAGGCTGCATATTGTAGTAGCTGTAAACATTTACAGCAGCATGAACCCGCTATTTTTTCAACTCGAACAAGGTTGCCCATTAATGGTGATCCCGGATACAGCTGCCCATTTGAATGGCCATACGGTAATTACCCATACGTACAGTATTTTTCTCGATATCGGCGCTGGTAATCCTTTGATGAGCAGGAGCAAAGAAAGTACCCTGCACCTCGAACGAATTAAAGATCCTGAGTATTTCGGTTACATCACATTTGAATTACCTGGTAAACTCTTTACTTATACTTCAGATGGACAACGGGAATTAAATAATGATGAAGTGCAGGAGGTCATTGAGCACCTGGGCCATATCCGAGATAACCCGGCGCTTTGGAATCAAATGAAAGACAATTAGCCTCAAGATGTATTAACCTCTATCTATTCCCATAAACCTGCTAAATTGGAAAATAAAAAGCGCATCGCCATACTGGGCGGGGGCCCAAGCGGCCTGTTCATGTTCAAGCGACTGGTAAATACAGGAAACACAGATCTGAGTATTACCATTTTCGAGCGTAAAAATAAATTAGGATCGGGCATGCCCTACAGCGCCGAAGGCGCCAATGATGAGCATATTACCAACGTTTCGGGTAATGAGATTCCGCCCTTAGTTACTTCTCTGGATAACTGGGTTAAATCCGTTTCTAAAGATACGCTGGATAAATACCATATGGACGCCGCCCGTTTCAATGAATACAAAGTGCTGCCGCGTTTATTGTTCGGCCAGTACCTTACCGCACAATTTGACCTGCTGCAAAAACAAGCCAGGGAAACCGGTATTACTTATGCTATACGATATAACACGACTGTAACCGATATTCTTGATCAGCCCGAAAAAGGCCTGGTCATCGTTGAGACAGGAGACGGAGAGCAAACCGAATTTGACCGGGTGATTATTTGTACAGGACATAACTGGCCGAAAACGTATGAGGGCAAGGTCTCTAATTATTTTGATTCACCATATCCGCCCGCCAAGCTGGCCCTGAAGCTTAACCACCCGGTTGCCATCAAAGGCTCATCCCTCACCGCGGTTGACGCTATCCGGACGCTGGCCCGTCATAACGGGACTTTTGATAAAGATAAAGGCGGCAAGTTGTTTTATAAACCTTTCTCCGATCACCCTGATTTTAAACTGGTAATGCATACCCGGAACGGCATGCTGCCCGCAGTACGTTTCCATTTGGAAGATTCGCACTTATCTAATGATAGCTTCCTGAGTAAAGACGAGATCAAAGCCCATATTAAAGCTAACAACGGCTTTTTGTCCCTGGATTATATTTTTAACCGGGACTTTAAATTGCCGATACAGGCAAAAGAACCGGAATTTTACGAAAAGATCAAAGACATGCGCCTGGAAGAATTTGTGGACGCTATGATGGCTTTGCGCGAGGAAGTTGAACCGTTTCAATTATTAAAGGCAGAATATGCCGAAGCTGAGCAATCCATCAAACGTGAAAAATCTGTTTACTGGAAAGAAATGCTCGGTGTATTGAGCTTTTCGTTAAACTACCCTGCCAAACACCTTTCTGCAGAAGATATGCAGCGTTTGCAGCAATCCCTTACGCCGTTGATCTCTATTGTGATCGCCTTCATCCCGCAAAGTTCCAGCGAGGAGTTATTAGCGCTGCACCGGGCAGGCGTGCTGGAACTGATCCCGGTTGGTGATGAAAGCAGTATAGAACCACATGAAAATGGTGGTGCTATCTACCATTATACAGACGAGGATAAAAACGAACAAAGTGTACATTATCAAACTTATGTGGATTGTGTGGGCCAACCACATTTAGCCTTTGAAGATCTTCCGTTTAAAAACCTGATCGAAGGGCGCACCGTTACACCTGCTAAGCTCAAATTTAGTTCGGCGGATGAGGGACTTAAAGCCATGAATGCCGGTAAGCCGGTTTCAAAAGATGACCATGGCGATTACTACCTGAAAGTTTCCGGCATCACCATCAATGATTATTTTCAGGTGGTTGATGCCTACGGTGCGTATAATGAACGGATCTATATGATGGCTGTGCCTTATATCGGTGGCTACAACCCTGATTATTCCGGTCTCGATTTCAGCGAGGAGGCCTCTGGTATCATTATTAAAAGATTAATGGCATGAAGTTATACTTGTTATTGTTAGGTGCCGAAGCCCCCGCTTCAGGCAATAAACTCTTCTTCCTGAACCTGGGTGGTTGCATCCGCGGGGAGCTGGAAGAACAGCACTATACGGTGCTCACTGTACGAAACAGCCGTTTGGCTGCCATCCAGTTAGCAAAGAAAAGCCTGTTCTTTAAAGCCAAGTCCCTGAAGGGTATAGCTTCCGCCCACATCGATAAGAAATACGGTATTGATATGGATAGTGTCCACTACATTGAAGACCTGCTATCACCTGCCCCGAAAGCGCAATACCGCATTGTCTTCGGCAACGGAACCCGCATTCCGGATGAAAAGATTCATTTAGGTTATTTCAAACTGGATAAGCTCAAATGAACCGCACCGATAAACTACTTAACTGGATAAAACAACAACATGAAGGTCAGCTGATCAGGCATACAACCGAACCCTACATCAACCACCTGATGGAGGTTGCTGAATTAGGCACCGTCATCCCCTTAGGCTACGAGATCGGTCTTTGTCATGATCTTTTTGAGGAAACTGAAACGACCAAAATTGAACTCCATTCGGCACTAACCGTTTTCGGTTATACAAAACAGGAAGCAGATTTTATCCTCAATTGCACTGTAGAGCTGACCGATGTATTCACAAAAAAAGACTATCCCGATTTGAAGAAAAAAGCACGGAAGGCAAAGGAGGCCGCAAGATTGACCACGATAAGTTCTGCTGCACAAACCGTTAAATATGGCGATCTGATCTATAATATCACCTGGGTTTTAAAGCACGATCTCCAACATGCCGGAAAATACATGCGGAAAAAACAACAGTTGTTGACATCCATGAAAAACGGCGACCAGGATCTGTACTGGGGCACTTTAAGAATAATAGATGATGCGTTTCGGTTCCTGAATAATGAGAAAGATTAGAATAGCCTTGCATAACCATCGGCTAATGTTAAAATATTAAAAATGTAAAACATCAATCATCAAAGCAAAATATATCTATGAAAGCATTAATCATCAATTGTACACTTAAACGGAGCCCTGCGGTCTCCAATGCGGGTGCGCTGGCAGAGAAGGCAGCAGAGCAATTGGAGGGACAGGGTTTCGAAACTGAGATCATCCGCCTGAATGATTACCAGGTTTTAACCGGCAATTCTTCGGATGAGGGAGAGGGCGATCAATGGCCGCTTATCCTTGAAAAGATCAAAGCCTGCCAGATCTTTATTATAGCCACGCCGATATGGATGGGAAACCTCGCTTCTACATCGCAAAAAGTGATAGAAAGGCTGGACGCGATCTTTCGCGACGAAGAACTGAGCAGCAAAGAAAATGGTCAGTATATGCCCTATAATAAAGTGGGTGGCTGTTTGATCACAGGTAATGAGGATGGAGCGCATAGCTGCGCCGCTCAGGTGCTTTGGGCGCTGCAGGAAGTTGGCTTTACTATTCCCCCCAATGTGAATGCTTATTAGGTCGGGATGGCCGGCGGCGAAAAAGATTACGTTGATGGCGGCGGGAAACGTTATTTATACACCAACAAAACGCTCCGCTATATGACCGCCAACCTGGCCTGGTTTGCCAAACTGCTTGCCGCTAATCCGATCGGTACCAACCTGCTGGAAGAGGACAAAAAAGCGGAAGCTGAAAGCGACAAAGAGGATGGTGAATAACCTTTGGTCAGAAAGGACGAACAAACAAATAAGCCTCTTTTTAATTATACCCAACTATTTACATAAATCATTGTTAACCCAATCATGCAACCAGAAAATAGTAAAACGAAATACAACGACACAGAATTAAATGAGTTCAAAACCTTGATTAAAGATAAGATCAATGTCGCACGTGAAGAATTGCAGGACCTGGTTGGAACGCTCAGCGCTTCCGGCTCTAACGGTGATGATGCAGCAATAGCCGGAAAAACGCTGGAAGATGGTTCGGCAACTTACGAGAAGGAACAAACCAACCAGTTGGCAGGACGACAGAAAAAGTTCATCGGTCAGCTAGAGGCCGCGCTGACCCGTATCGAAAACAAGACTTACGGAATATGCCGTTCTACTGGTAAACTGATCCCGAAAGAACGCTTAATGGCAGTTCCACATACCACCCAAAGCATGGAAGCAAAACTTAAACAGGCATGAGCTCGGCATTTGTAAAGGAAGGGGAGGCCAGGCACCTCAAAGATGTTGCACCTAACTTAGGTGCACTGCTTTTCTTTTTGCGGGTGGAAAATAACGGCACGGTGATCCGTGATGAAAAAATCTACTTCAGCCAAAAATATGGCCGTGATGTTTATGAAATGAGTGATGGATTAATCTATACATTGGATGATGACCATCACTGGTATATTGTTCTCGACTGATGGAAGGAAAATTCTTTGGTGGCACCAGCGGTTTACAGATAGACCTGCCCAAACGCGATTTCCCGCCGGAATATAGCGAGCTATCCAGGCTGGGATATTATTCCTTGCAGGAAAACAGTGTTGAAATTAACAGCTCGTTTTACAGGATCCCGCAGTCCAAAACGATTGCGCGATGGGCGACCGAAGTAAGTGCCGATTTTCGTTTTACCTTCAAACTCTGGAAAGGGATCACCCATGAAAAAAAACTGTTTTTCAATCCGCAGGATGTCAGTTCCTTTATGGAAGCGATCCGGTTGCCCGAAACGCAACAAGGATGCTTATTGGTTCAATTGCCACCAAGCCTGCAGGTAAACGCCTTGCCACAATTAGAGATATTATTGGATATGCTAAGTGCTGATACATGGCCTGTTGCTGTCGAATTCCGCCATTCGTCTTGGTATAAGGATGATGTTTTTGAATTGCTAAGCCGGCATCAGACAGCAATAGTATTACAGGATATGCCTAAGTCTGCCACGCCGATGGATATAACCGCTAATGAATTGGTTTACCTTCGTTTCCATGGCCCCTCCGGCAATTATAAGGGAAGCTATAGCGACAGTTTCCTTTCTGAATATGCGTCTTATATCAACGAGTGGCTGGAAAAGGGTAAATGCGTTTATGCCTATTTTAATAATACTGCTGGTGCAGCCTTGGAAAATCTTCATTTATTAAAGCGCTTCCTGGTTGAACAAGATGCCTGATCCCATCTATAACAACTTCCTCGCCGGATAAGGATAGGGAACAATTGAAACTTACTGATCAAAATATTATTATCATTCCCTTCCACGCCACTATCTTTCAATAACACATTCAACTCCGTATTTCGCGGCGCATAAAAAGGAAATAAGCCATTGCAAAACAACTTACTGTTAATGCGATCAGGCCGCTGACCTGCGGCCATACGATCATGACACTTTCTTTAACCGGCAGCGGTGTAGGTATGGCGCCGGCCATCTGCTCCATAGTGACCGGGCCGAGACTGCGTACTGAAGGCATCAGCAGCGTAGTCACGGCGTCTGAATAAAGCTGACTCGGTGCTACACGCAGTAGATTTAATATCAAGTCATTATAACTGATAGCTTCCGCCTGGCTCATATTTGCCGCGTCGGGTAAAACGGATTTGACTGCGAGATTGATCACGATCTGGTAAAATATAGAAAAGAAGAGCCAGATCCCGATCGCCGCAAGTGCAGAGGTTGCCGCCTGTTTAAACAGGATGGACAGCACGATCGACAGACTGAGCCAAAAGGCTACGTAAAAGATGGTGATCAAAACAAAACCGGCTATACGAAGCACTTCGGACGGCTCGATGGCCACCCCGGTCAGCAACAAGCCGCCGCCAATCATCAGTAAAACCAACGCTGTGAATAAAAAGCTGACGATCATCAATGCGCTGACAAATTTAGCCAGCAGTAAATTGTCACGGAAGATGGGCTGTGCCATCAGCCGGGTAAGGGTGCCGCTGTTCAATTCTGAATTGACCGTGTCAAAACCCAAACTGATGCCCAGTAAAGGAGCGAGGAAACTCAAAAACACATGGAATGGCGGGATAGAATTGTCCGTAGTCGTTAATAGCTTGAGATATAAAAACAGGTGATCCGGATCTTTTACGTTTGCTATTGCGGCTTTAATGTTTTGCAGTGACACGTACATGGAGGCTATAAACGTTAGCAAAATCAGCGCCAGTAATATGCCGAAGCGCCAGCTACGTATATGATCCGCTATTTCCTTGTGAACCATGACGCTGAAAGGCGCTTTTTCAGGTGTGTGACTTTTCATAGCGTGTATTTTCTTGTATTGTTGGATTCAAAGTATTGCTGATAGATGTCGTCGAGGCCGTAATTTTTTTGGTGAACGCCGGTCACGTCGTAACCTTTTTCAACCAGGAAGCGAACGAGTACAGCAGTCATATCACGATCGCTGGTAAGTTCAAGTTCATTACCACAGATACTGATCTTGTTAATGGCATCCAGGGCCCGGAGTTCCGCTTCCAAAGTCCAGGGCTCCGGGATCGGTTGTTCGAGTTTAATGGAAGTGACATGGCCATCAGCATCAAATAACTGACTGGAAAGTGAACCGATATTGCCCTGCGCGATGAGTTTGCCTTTTACAAATATCCCGACACAGTCGCAAACCTGCTGGACGTGATGTAAATGATGCGACGATAGCAGGACTGTCAGACCTCGTTGACGGCTTAAATGTTTGATCAGCTCCAAAAAATCCCTTACGCCCGTCGGATCGATACCGAGGGTCGGTTCATCCAAAATGATGACCTCAGGATCTTTGATCAAAACATCGGCCAGACCCAGCCGCTGTTTCATACCCCGTGAGAAAGCTACGGTCTTCTTATGCCGGTCTGCCGTCAATCCCACGATTTCCAGCACTTCTGCACACCGATTTTTAAGCTCGTTTTCAGGCAGGCCATTCAGCCTGCCGATATATATGAGGTTTTCCAGGGCCGTCATGTTATCATAAAAACCGACGCTGTCAGGCATGTAGCCCACTTTCCGTTTTACCCGCATCGGGCTGCTGGTCGCATTATAGCCACAAACTATAGCCGTGCCGCTGGTGGGATCGGTCAGCCCGAGCATCATCAATATGGTGGTGGTTTTGCCTGCTCCGTTAGGCCCCAGCAAGCCAAAGATTTCGCCCCGCTGGATAGTAAGATCTAGAGCATCAACCGCTTTAATAGGGCCATAATGCTTGTTTAAGCCCGTTAATTGAATAATAGGATCGTTCATTGCTGAAAAACGGATTGACTTTTTTATCTTCTGCCATATTTGCGAATGAGGTAGTAAACGATGCCTACGGCCAGCAGGATGACCGCAACACCTATCCAGCCGGAAAGCAGGGATGTTTTAACCAGCAGCCGGAAAGCGATCTGGGAGTTCGCATTGGTGTTCGAAGCAGTAAAGCTGGCAGCATAATCTCCTGCGATAGTTTTATCCGGTACTTTCACGGTTGCTTTTATATCGGCTGTTTTTCCCGCAGACAGTTGTTTGACGTTGGAAGGTTCGAAGGTAGCTTCCCAGCCTGAAGGCAGCTGCGAGGATACCTGCAGGTCGTTCAATGGTAAGGTGCCGGTGTTGCTTACAGTGAGCAGTAATTCTTTTTTACTGCCGGAGGTTACCTCATCGCTCAATCTTCCTGTTGGCGTGCTCAGCGCCATGCTATAGGAGCCTTTAACGACGGCTTCCAGGTTCAATATCAAAGTCTCTGTACCTGCTATCGCGTTAACGGGGATCGGGTATTTTTTTGGCTCGGCAGCGGCGGGAGAATTTATTTCAATAACAATGTCCTGTGTTTTGCCAGCGTCCATATTGATCGAACTGACCTGAATGCCGTCTACCTTGTAAGAAATTGTCCAGCCGGCCGGGAGGTCCGCCTTGAGTTCATATACGCGTGCACCGCCGGAACCGTTATGCAGGGTCGTGCTGTAACGGAAAGTTTCGCTTGTCGCGGCCTCGATGTTCATCAGTTTGGCGACGAAACCGGATTTTCCGGCGGGCCAGGCAACAGGCTGTTGTTGCGCCTCGCAAAGGAAGCCTGATACAAGAAATAACAGAAAGAATGTAATACTGCGTTTTACGCCGGAAGGGGGAATAATAGATTTGGATAACATGATCTAATAACTAAAATTGGTTAATGATAGCTTTCAAAAAATGCCTTTGCTATGGTTGTTTTAATGTTTAAAAATTGTTGATTCAAAGAAAAAAAGCTGCTAAAAAATTTCAAAGAGCTTTAACATTTTTTAACAAATTGGACACGGATACTGCACCGGACAGGCGGATCACAGGTATTTGCGGGCTTAGCGGCGGAGATGAGGCAAGAGGATGGCGCGTTGAGAGCCTTCCTACTTTAGTTTTGTTGATCACGACCTGTTCAACAGGTAACATAAATCTGATTTGCTATACGGGTGATTCCCGGTTTGGCCGTAAATTATTAGCTTTGACGTATGCAGGAAACTATACAGTCGCGTTTAGCGGCTTCTCGTAAGGAATTGCTCGACCTGGGACTTCGCAATCCGTTATTGAATTACAAGCTAACCAAGGGCAAAGGTGTTCATATCGTTGATGAAAAAGCAGCTGCTATTTATGATATCCTCGTCCGTCAGCAAAAGGCAATGACTTTTCTGGCACTGAGGGAGGGGCAGCTTTTTCCTGAGGGGGAAGCCAGGTATCACGACACCCGCCTGCAAACGGATGAAGATGAGCAAAAGCTGCAAAGCCGCCTGTTAAATACGTATTATTTTGCGCGAACAAGTATCGAAGAACAGGGCGTCAACCTGCTCTATCTCGCTTTAGGCATGCTGCGCTGGTATGAGACCGGAGATACCGAAACGCTGCGTTCGGCCCCTTTGATCCTGGTGCCGGTGAGCCTGGAACGCTCCAGTGCACAGGAACGTTTCCGTCTGCGGTATACCGGCAGCGAGATCGGTGCTAACTTGTCCCTGCAAGCCAAAATGAAAAGCGATTTCAATCTCACTATCCCCGACATGCCGGAAGCGGAGGAGTTTGATCTTAATAATTACATCAAGGATGTGCAGGCCCACATTACCAAGGAAGCTGGCTGGGGCATCGATGCCGACGCTGTCGAACTGGGCTTTTTCTCTTTCGGCAAATTCCTGATCTATAATGACCTCGATACCGAACAATGGCCTGGATCCGCTAAGCCCGAAGATCATCTCAATGTATCAGCCCTGCTGGGAACGGGATTTCATGAAGATGTTCCGGAAGAAGAAAGTAATCTGGATGCGGATACTAAAGCAAATGACCTGTTCCGGGTAGTTGATGCCGACAGCTCCCAGTTGCTGGCTATGCTGGCTGTACAGGAAGGGGGCAACCTGGTGATCCAGGGTCCGCCGGGTACCGGAAAATCGCAAACCATTACCAATATTATTGCCAATGCCGTCGGTCAGGGTAAAAAGGTTTTATTCGTGGCTGAAAAAATGGCTGCGCTGGAGGTGGTGAAGCGGCGGCTGGATAATATTGACCTGGGCATAGCCTGTCTGGAACTACACAGCCATAAAACCAACAAGCGTGATGTTCTGGCTGAACTCAAACGCGTCATCGAACTGGGCAGGCCCCAAACAGCCAGACTCGAACTGGAAATCCGGATGCTGGAGATCTACCGGGAGGAACTGAATGATTATTGCCGGGCGGTGAACAACCCGCTTGCCGGCAGCGGGCTTACGGCGCAGCAGGTTATCGGCTTTTTGCTGCAGATAGATCAGCAGGCGAAAGGCCGCCACCTGCCGAAATTACCCATTGAAAATATCAGCCACTGGAACCAGGAAACGGTCAGGCTTGCCGAAGAATGGGCTGACCGGATCCAGGCACGCCTGAAAGACGCTGGCAAACCTGCCGGGCTTGTTTTTTACGGAACTAAGCTGATGCTGGTATTGCCGCATGCGAAACCTGAAATATTTCAAAGGCTGGAATCCGCCTTAAGGGTAACCACGGAATTATTGGCCTTGCTGGATAGTATCTGTAAAGCTACCGGTTTTGCCATACCGAATAATGAAAACGAAGTGCCGGCGCTGGAAGCGCTGCTCTCCAAATCGGCAGATGCCCCTGACCTTAAAGGATTGAATGTCTCCGATCCGGTCTGGCAAACCAAAGCAGAAGATATTAAGGAAATGCTGGCCACGGGTGAAGCATTGGAAAACTTATACCGCAGCCATAAAGATACCTTTGTAGCCGAAGCCTGGTCGCAGGACATCCTGGAGATCAGGAGAAATATCGTTACTTATGGAGAGAGCTGGCATAAAAGCCTGCATAGCGGCTACCGCAGGAGCAAACAGGTTTTGGCGTCGCTGCTTAAAATAGCTTTGCCCGAATCTGCCGCTGAAAAACTGAAGCTGGTAGATGCGATCTCGGAAGCCAGGCGTCTGGAAGGTGTATTACAACAATATGACCTGTTTGCACAGTCCTTATTCGGACCGCGCTGGCTGAAACAACGCTCCGACTGGCGGTCGCTGCAGGCTGCAGCCGACTTTTTGGCCGGCATCCGGGATCCGGTTTTGCTGGCTTACCTAGTTAAGCTGAACCCGGTGTCGGAAGCGGCCGGTTACCTGAAAGCATTACAGAATGAATTGAAAATGCTGCGGGAGGGGCGCGAACAGGCGTTGCAGGCTTTGCAGATCAAATTTTTCCCGGTAAACTTTACGGACCAGGAAAATACCTGGAAGAACTGGATCGCCCATTTTGATGAGCTGCAGCTAGCCGTGGACTGGAACCAGCTGGCCGCGCAGTCGGAAAAAGAAGGGTTTAAGTTCCTCGCCGATGCGGCGGTCAACTGGGACGAAGCAAAAGACCTGTTAAAGATCAGTCTGCAAAAGACATGGTACGAATACCTGATCACCGAAGCTTTTATACGCAGTCCCGAGTTATCCAAATTTGAACGCAGCAGCCACGAAGAGGTGATCGGCAAGTTTAAAAAGCTGGACCAGGTAAACTTATATTATAACCGGGCGATGGTCGCCCTTAAACATTGGGAAGGCTTGCCTAAAGGGAATGCCGGCGGGCAGGTCAATGTCCTTAAAACGGAGTTCAACAAAAAGGCGCGCCATATGCCGATCCGTAAACTGGTGGAAGAGGCGGGTAAGGCCATGCAGGCCATTAAGCCGGTTTGGATGATGGGCCCGATGTCCATTGCCAATTACCTGCCGCCGGGCGCGATCGATTTTGACCTGGTGATCTTTGATGAGGCCAGCCAGGTCCGGCCGGTAGATGCCATTGGGGCCATCGCCCGCGGCAAACAACTGGTGGTGGTGGGCGACACCCGGCAACTGCCGCCAACGAGCTTTTTTGATAAGCTGAATACAGACATGGAGGATGAAGAGAACGTAACTGCTGATATGCAAAGCATTCTGGGTATGTGCGACGGGCAGGGTGCGCCTACGCGGATGCTGAAATGGCATTACCGCAGCAGGCACGAATCGCTGATCACTTTATCTAACCATGAGTTTTACGAGGATAAGCTGGTGATCTTCCCCAGCCCTGGTGCTAAGCAAAACCTGGGCCTGCGCTTCCATCATTTGCCTGATGCAATTTATGACCGCGGTAAAACCCGGAGTAATCCGGCAGAAGCTGCAGCAGTTGCCAAAGCAGTGATCGGTCATGCCGCAAAATTCCCGGCTCAGAGTTTGGGGGTGGTCGCTTTCAGTACCGCCCAGGCGCAGGCGATCCAGGCTGCGCTGGAAGTCGAACGTAAAGCCAGCCCTGCGACAGAAAGCTTTTTTACAGGCCGGCCCGATGAACCTTTTTTTATCAAGAACCTGGAGAATGTGCAGGGTGATGAGCGCGACGTGATCCTGATCAGTATCGGTTATGGACGAACCGAGGACGGTAAAGTACCGATGAATTTCGGCCCCCTGAATAACGAAGGAGGGGAGCGCCGTTTAAATGTATTGATCACCCGCGCCAAAATGCGCTGCGAGGTGTTTACCAATATTACTTCGGAAGATATTAAAGTGAATGATTCCGCCCGTTTGGGTATCCGTGCACTGAAAAGCTTTTTATACTTTGCCCAGTATGCAAAGTTTGATAAACCGGAAGAGCTTATTCCGGATGACATAAGGCCTTTTGAAGAAGAAGTGGCAGCGCAATTGACCAAAGCGGGGCATATCGTCCGTAATAAAGTTGGCTCACCGGGATTTTATTTGGATATGGCGATCGTGGACCCCGAAAATCCGGGCCGCTATATCCTCGGTTTAATTTGCGACGGCAAGACCTACGACAGCGCAGCTTCCGCCACTGACCGCGACCGGTTGCGTTCGCAGATACTGGAACTTTTCGGCTGGAACCTCTACCAGGTGTGGAGCGCCGACTGGTACCGTAACCCCGCGCGGGAACTGGCCCGCCTGCTGGCGGCCGTCGAACAAGCCAAACTTACCACTGAAACAACAGACGAGGAAAATGAAGCCTGGCAAACGGAGCTGAGTCGTGATGAATTACAGCCGGACAATCCTGTCACGCCGGAATACCGCTTTGCTGAAATACATATCGAACATATCCGGCCCGAGTTTCAGCTATATACGTTTGCTGAAATAAGCGGCTGGATAGCGGAGGTAGTTAAGGTAGAGAGCCCGGTACATTTCGATGAAGTGGCCAAACGTATCGCCGACGCGGCGGGCATAGCCAAAGTGGGCTCGCGTATCCGCTATACGCTGACGCAGGCATTGAACCAGGCGCAAAGCGAAAAACTGGTGGTCGTCAAAGATGACTTTATCTGGGCTCCGGAGATGGAAAAGGCCCGGGTACGCGACCGCAGCAAACTGCCTGCAGCTTACCGTAAATTAAGCCTGGTAGCCCCGGAAGAAATAGCCGGGGCCGTTGTACAGGTTATTGGCAGCGCGATCTCTATCACCGAAGAGGAAGCCATACCATTGGTGGCTAAACTACTTGGGTTTTCACGCGTGACGGACGAAATGCGGCAGCAACTGTCGACAGCTGTCGGTAAAACCATCCAGGCGGGCGTCATCACATTCGAAGGAGTTAACCTGAAGCTGGCAAGTTAACAGCACGGCTATTCAGCTGATGCAATTATTGGGAGTGCATCATATAATTTCAGGACTGTTACAAAGGTATTTGACGGCAATTTGCCCCGGTTTTTATAAGCGAAGTCGATTTAAAGGTCGCTTTGAAGTGTCCGGGCACCTTAATAAAGTCGCGAAATGATCAGGTGCTGCTCAAGGGAAAATCGTACATTGACAACTGTAGCGCCAGGTTTGAAAGTTATTAATTGAAATGAAATGATTAAAGAAATTGTAATCATCGTTTTTACAATATGTATCTTTAGTTTATTGTCTTGTAACAGTAATCCGGCTGCGCAGCATGCCCCGAAAACTCAACGCAGGCAACGGGTTAATCCCGATTCAACAATAAAGTTTTTTACTGTTGAAAATAAACGATTTATGTCATTGGATACGTTAACGTTTCTTATTCCCGATGGCTTTAATGTCTCTTCAGCAAATATTTATAATGGAATATATGAAGTAAAACCCAGTGCTTTGGTAAGACACAAAGTTCTAATAAGCAATAATCTGGTATTTTTTACAACCTTTGAAGACCTGGGAAAGGGGATTAGAGCCTATTTATATGCTTTTGATATTTCGCGTAAGTCTTTTATACGGGATTCCTCATTTAGCCGAAATTATCTTTTCAGCGGGGCCGGCATCTTTGTCATTGACCCTTACACCAGCCGTATATTTGTAGTTGACAGGTCTGTATGGTACGACGCCAAACAGGAAAACATAATACCGGCATCGGTATTTGAGGTGAAGGGCGGCCGCTTTCAGATTACCCAAAATCTTTATCAAATTGGAAACGACCCGCCTGTCGATACTGCATTATTATCTTTCTTTAAAAATTCAACCGATATAAATGGCAAGGGAGTTTTCATATTACCTGAAAACTGGTCGGATAGTAGGTAAGCTCCGGCATCTCTTTTTACGTAGCGAACGCGCTCAGACATCGCAATTATTCCGGGCGGTCCTGTGATCTGCCGTTACCAGGTTTGCCCGGTACGGAGATTATGAAGGTAGGGCCTGCACGTAATTCTTGTTGCAAAAAACCGAGTAAAGATAAATATCCTGTACTTGGTCAAAATGACCTGAGTGCCGAAACCCGGCGCGTTTGAGTACTTTCCCGGCCGCGATGTTTTGCCGGTTGACCACGGCTGCCAGCTCAGTGATCCCATCCTGCACCAAATGGGAAAGGATTTTTGGTAATAAGCGGGACATCAGTGCTTTCCCGCTCTCGCTGCTTTTTAAATAAAATTCGATAAAGAATGGGTAATCAGCTAAGCAATAGTATTCCCTGGCGACCGCCGGCGGTATGAGGTCAATTACTCCCACAAGCGTACCGCCGGCTGCAGACCTGATCAGGTGAACCTGGTTACGGCCGGAATAAAAGTTAAGCAAAGCCGCATTCAGCCAGTTTCTGGCTGCATCTACTGAATGTAATTTCTTCTCCGGCAGGAACTGCAAGGTATGCTCGTCGGTCAGTAATTGGTAGATCTCCGTCGTCAGTTTTTCATACTGCAGGATATCCCCCGCACCCAGGGGATCGATACGGTAGGTTTTACTTTCTGTAAATGTCATATACGGAAACGCAGGATAATGGCATTCACAAGCGCAGGAATCAATCCGGCAGGTATCTCACCGGCCGGATCTTTCGGTTGCCAGCTTTGTCCGCTTTTTATGATTTTATACTCCGCACCGTCTAACAACAGGTCGATCTCTGTTGTTTCGCGGGTGACCGGCTCTTTATTCAAGATCCTGAAAGAGTGATCTTTATTTTCAAAATGAAGGCGTAACAATTGTCCCATAATGGCGGCCCGAAAATTAAAAGATTTTCTTTGCTCTTCCAACCTTTTAATCCTTGAACGTTTTTACCTGTTTCAATCAATATGATCGGAGTTTTCGGTTGAAAAGGGCAAATTTTCTATTTTGGCCGCAACGGGATCTTGTGCCGGCACATAAGTTCACCGCGGACTACGTTGATACGGCAGTTGTTAAAGCTTTTCATGCCTCCCAGGTTTCTTACTATGCCGCAATCGAAAAGAGAAATCGGAATAATAAAGTCATTAATGATTCGGTAAGGTCATATCAGATACCGGTTCAATTTCCTGAGATTAAATAACCATCTTTAGGCAAGCGATATCCGGATCGCTGTCACCGATGAGTCTTTAAATTGCTGGAATCAAATTGGTGTTTTTTGTGCATTTACCCGGAAGGTCTTACACCTTAAGGATTTGGCACCTTTATCATCGCATTGTCTAAGGGTAACATGAATTTGCAGGTCATCGTCAAGAAGACTAAGTTGAAACGCAGCGCGGCCATATCCCAGGTCTCGGCACTCCATTTAACAGGAGAACCGTGCCCATTGCTATAACTATATTAATCCTGCAATTTCTGGTGTGCAACCCCATGGAACTCAGCCGCGCACGAAGTAACCAGAACACTTTTTATTTATTTATAATTACTTTATCTTTAGGTTCTTAAAATTGCTTTTGCATCTTAAAATGTCCCAATCTTAAAGTATGAAAAAAGGAGTTGTTTCACACAAACGGTGGGTGAGGGGCACCCATTTTATCATTACGTTAAGCTTCTTAGCACTCACTATAAGCGGTTTCGTTATATTAATGTCGCATCCAAGACTTTACTGGGGCAAAGCGGGAAATGACCTTACGCCGGCGTTATTTGAGCTTCCGATCAGCCGCAACTATCACCATAACGGCTGGGATAAACCCATTGCATTTAAAAATCTAAACCACGGACAGAAAACAGCTGTCCGTACTTACGCTATTTTTAACCAAAACGGCTGGGGCCGTAGCACTCACTTCCTGGGAGCCTGGTTCCTGGTGATTACCGGTAGTATTTACCTCGTGATAGGTGCTTTAAGCGGACATTTCCGTTACAACCTTATTCCCCGACGCGGCGAATTTAGTTTAAAGTTGATTTGGCTTGATCTTGTCGGTCATTTTCGGAAGCAAACACATGATACCGGCGACTACGCTTTACTGCAGAAGCTAACCTATCTGTTGGTGATCTTCTTTTTATTCCCGGTGGTTGTTTTAACCGGCTTTACGATGTCGCCCGCTATTACCGCGTCTTACCCTTTCCTGTTGAAAATGTTTTTCGGACATCAATCGGCCCGTACCATCCATTTTTTTTCAGCAGTTCTGCTGTTATTATTTTTGATCGTCCATGTGCTCATGGTGATCAGGTCGGGCTTCAATCGCAACATTAAGGCAATTATTTGGGGTAACTGATATGAGGAAAAAACGATTAATGACCCGGCGACAGGCCATCATCGCCGGACTTACCTCGGCAGGGGCATTTTTGCTTTACGGCTGGTTGAAAAAAGCTCCGCCCACCTATGGCAATATCCTGCGCATGGGTGACGGCCTTACTTATATGGCGCAACGCAGCCTGCTCTCTCAGCGGGCATTGGCGCCTGAATATCAGAAAAGCGAGATAACCAGTTTCCCGGTGACCGATATCGGCGATCCTGCCGACCCTGCCAGTAACGACGCATACAGTAAGGAGTATGAGTATTTGCTGCGCAAAAATTTTGAAGGATATACCCTTGCCATTGAAGGCCGGGTGGCCAAACCTCGTAAATATAGCTTAGAAGAATTAAAAAAACTCGGCGGGCGAACGCAGATTACCCGGCACACCTGTGAAGAGGGCTGGAGCGCCATTGCCGAGTGGACAGGGGTACCGCTAAGCACTGTTTTGAAAGATGCCGGCATTTTCCCTGATGCGCGATTCGTTTGCCTCTACGGTTTTGACAAGTATGGGGAAAGCATCGATATGCTCGACGCCTTTCATCCGCAAACTATCCTGGCACACACGATGAACGGTGAAAGCCTTCCCGCCCGTAACGGCGCTCCCCTACGCCTAAGGGTAGAAACTCAGTTAGGCTATAAAAACGTAAAATTTTTACGCCGAATTGTAGTAACTGATCAATTTGTAGACGCAGCTTCCGATATCTCCGCAGGCTGGTCATGGTACACCGGAATTTGAGTTAAATCTTTAAAGCCCAACTTTTCATATTCACAGTTTGCTGAATACTTTTTATTTTATACAGGGGTATCTTCCCGGGCAAAAACGAACGATAAGCCAGCACAAAAGGGGCGGACCGTTGTACCCCTGGTTATTTTCGGGGCCGTGAACGCTTGGCGCATGGCGGCAGAGCCTTGTTGTCACCAGGCCCAGTCATCGTCATTCCGGCGAAACAAGATAAGTGCCGCAGCTATCAGCAGCAGGGTTAACAGCGTCTTAGTGATCATTATTCCTCCTGTAAGTTTTTTTGCCTGAATGTTTCCAATGCAATCAGCTTCATGTTGGTCCCCAGCTCTTCCAGCTTGCAGCATTTACTGCGGATCTTTTCCGGAAGGGTGTCAACGGTTTCGATCAGGTCGATATGGAAAGGACACCGGTCATCGATCGTTGGGTTACCATCGAGGCTATCGAATAAAGCATAGGCTGATTCCCGGTCATATCCCAGGTTGAACTCGCCGAAGGGCTCATAGCTCCGGGGCGTTTTCAGGCTCATTAATAAATAAAACGGTGATTCCATGATGAATAATAACGGCCCCGCTTTGGGGCCGTGTGGTTTTTTGCAGTCAGCAGGGTTATTTAATCTCAATCTGGCGGCGCACTATTTTTGCTTCCTCGCGTTTTGCGATATCGATCTTCAGCACGCCGTCGGTGTAGGCCGCTTCGATGCTTTCCGCGTTTGCACTTTCCGGAAGAGTGAATGAACGAACCCATGAACTGTAGCTGTATTCGCGTTTGCTATAGTTCTTCTGATTGCCGTTGTTTTCGCTTTGCTGCTCTACCGAAACATTAAGCACGTTGCGGTCAAGGTTCAGTTTGAAGTCTTCCTTTTTCAGGCCGGGTGCAGCCAGTTCCACATGATAATGGTCTTCGGTTTCACTGATGTTGGCCGCAGGAACACGACTGGTCAGGCGGTCGTTAAAGAAAGTGTCATTGAAAAAGGAATCAAATACGTCATTAAAGCCTGGCATTAATGAACTACTGTTTTTAGCGGGATTGAATTTAACCAATGTCATAGGTCTTTTCCTCCTTAATAAATTAATGATTTGAAACTTATAATGTTAATTAAACTGGTCATGGGAGATCAAGCCGTATGCCAATTACGAAAACCGCGTTCGATGCTGCAAAAATTTCAGTTTTGATGAAAAATTTACAGCATCCCAATGTCAAAATTTCGCTGCGGTGGTGCTTTTCGACGGGAATATTCCCTGTTTCAGTAACGCGGCCCTTGAAACGGCGACAGTTCGGTGAAGAACCGTACTTAATAAAGCATTTGTTTTAATTAAAGATACCTGGTGCGGTAAGGGTTCATGTGGGTGGCCTGTTGAGCATACGGGCGGCATCAGTCTGGTACAGTAGGCCATAGTATTTGGGATGGAGCTCAGCTCTGTTTCTTTTCCAGGCTGACCGATAGTAGCTGCCCATTAAAATATAACTCCAGTTATTTCAACCGGACTAGCTGTCCGGGACATAGATTAATAAATGTACGGACCTTTTTAACCAGGGAAAAAGCATCCTCGTAGGTCAAACCGGTACTAATCAGGTATGCAATGGCCATTGTCGGTCCCCGGCCCGATCCCTGGCGGCAATGAATATATACTGTTCCGCCTTCCGTAATTTCTCTGACTCCAACAGTTTATAACCATTTGCCCGCTTTTCATCAGGGCGTAGCTGATAAACGGCGACCACGTGTGGCATGCGGTAACGCCCCCGAAGGGTCAATCGGAAATCAAACTGTAAATTTTCCCGCTATGCGAATCTGTTTTTCGATCGGAGCCGTTTTATTTGCCTTTGCACATGACCATTACCTTCACGGTTTTTAGAATCAGCCTGACATCAGTGTAAAATGACATGCGATGTAAATAATCTAAATCATATTCCATACGTGTACACATTTGCTCTACGTCTTCAGCATAGCCAAATTTTACCTGGCCGTAAGAGGTGATTCCGGGTCTGACCGAATGAAGCTTGTGATAGTCGGGACGGTTATTTAAAATCTGTTGAATAAAATAGGCACGTTCCGGGCGCGGCCCTACAATTGACATATCTCCTTTAATCACATTCCAGAATTGCGGAAGTTCGTCCAGGCGGGTACGGCGTATAATCCTGCCCCAACGGGTAACTCTTGGATCATTGGCACTTGATAACTGGGGGATGCCCTGTTCTGCGTTTACCCGCATGCTTCGAAACTTATAAATCTTGAATGTGCGCTGATGGCGGCCAACACGCTCCTGGGTATAGAAAACCGGGCCCGGCGACGAAAACCACGTAATCAAAAACAAGGCGAGGAAAACAGGTGCACCAAAGATGATGATGGTCAATGAAAAAACAATATCAAAAGACCTTTTTAGCAGAAGGGCAGCCCCGTTTGGTTGATAAGCCGGCCTTAAATAGGCAAGTTTCAAGCGGGATGGACCTCCACCGGATGCTGTCGGATGTGCTTTGTCTTCGGGCGTTCCCAGGAACATCTTAATAACCTGGAACCTTTTTGCCGGACTATCCTGAATATGGCTTTTCGCAAGCCGTGAATTAAAGTATATTTTTAACACCATATTTAACCTTTTTCAATACAGAAATTTTTGATGAGCTCTATAATTGACAGCAATCTTTAAACCAAATTATATTTAAGGTTAATTTAATTTAGAAATAATTAGTGTTTTTATTGTCTGTTTAAATTGAATACAGCCCAAATAGCGGTTTATTCAGTTATTGATAATTTGTTTAAGTATATTTAAAAATAATTTAACCAAAAGGAAATTGCTTGATAATGAAGACACTTGGGCACAATATTCGTACACTACGCCGGCAAAATAACTGGAACCAGGGGGACGTGGCCCAACGCCTTGGTATTTCAATCCCAGCATTTTCAAAGATCGAAACAGGGATGACTGACATCAATGTTTCAAGGCTGGAACAGATTGCATTTATATTCGGGATGTCGGCAGTAAAACTGGTTTCTTTGCATGAAAGTTCTCAGGAACCGTCTGCAACCGATTTGGAAGTGTTCAATAAGAAATTGCTCGGCAGGGAATCCGAAATAATCGACCTGCAAAAAAAAGTGATTGAATTGTTCGAGGAACTACGGAAATCAAAGGGGAGCGTCTAATGGCAGATCTCAATGAAAATCTATCTCTTTATAATTTGATAATTGCTGACATCAAACGTTCGAACTTTAAAATATTTTTATAATTCATCGTCAGCATAGGAACCCCGGCGCTTTGGCATTATGTTGGTAATGAAGCAATATACTAACATCGTGATATGAAAAGTGTGAGGGTGAATTATTACTGCTTCGATATTAACTACAGCGTATCCATCTATCATTATAACGCCGTGCTAACGCTGACAATTTCCTATCCGGAATCAACTACAGGTTTGATTTACTTGTGCCCATATTGTTCCTTGTTGCTGATTTCCTGGATTGATCTGGATTTCAGGAGTTTCTTACTGGAACAGCAAATCTGATAGATTGCCCTTTGTAAGAAAAATTAACGATCTGAAAGACGACTTTGGGACAAAACGAAATTTAAATCCTTGTTAAGGTAACTTGTATTCATTTTTTTATTCGGGCAAGGGCGTCCTGAAACCGGAATAGCCGGAAAAAAAGGGTGGAAAAGTCGAAAATAATTCCGTTTCGAAGCATCCAGACGAGTTAAATTACAAAGCGAAAAGGAAGGTACTGCCGCGGCAAAAGTAGAAGCAGCCAAGAAATCGAACGGCTCCAATCAATTTCGTGCGATTGAAGGCAAACCTGCGGGCAGGAATAATAGCCGGAATCATTGCTCGCAGCGGCCCCGGAAGGCGTTTTTTTGTCTCCGGAATGGTTGAAAATAGCCATTTTGATTTAGGGCATTTTACCGCTGTTCGATATCCTCGCCCGCAGGCTGAGGAAAGTGTTGCCCGATCTTAGAACACAAATAATAAGATTTCTGAAGAGCAACTATCCAAAGCGGTACAGCATGCTGTTTGGCCCGTCCAAAGTCTCCGGAGCAGGGCGAACCGACTAATGCGATATTTACGCAATAAATTTCCTGATTATTGAATATTTGTCTAAGTTTGTTTTGTTAAAATTTAGACAAAATGACTTATTCCATTTCCGATCTTGAGCAGTTGTCCGGTGTTTCTGTACATAACATCCGCATCTGGGAGCGCAGGTATGCAGCACTTACGCCGTCGAGAACTTCCGGAAATGTGCGTTACTATGACGATGACCAGCTAAAAAAATTGCTGGGCATTACCGGCCTTTACCATACGGGTTACAAAATATCCAAAGCCTGCAGGCTAAGCAGTGAAGAAATGCAAGTCTTGCTCCGTGAGGAAATTAAAGACACAATACCACCGGAACAAAAACATGCTTACTTTATTTCCCGGATCATTGATAGCGCTTTGATATTCGATGAATCCGCTGTAAATGATCTGATTGCCGAATCATTTAAGCACAATGGAGTTTTGGAAACTTATAAGTCTGTCATCTACCCGATGCTCGTGCGTGTCGGTCTGATGTGGCTTGGTGAATCCCTTTGCCCTGCGCAGGAACACTTTCTTTCGGCTATTATCCGTCAAAAGCTTTTTGCCGAGATCGATAGGTGTATCACCGGGCAGGCCGTCGCGGGCAGTAGCTGGCTGCTGTTTTTGCCCGAAGATGAGGATCATGATATGGGGCTCCTGCTGGCCAGCTATCTGCTCCGTACCGCTGGCCACAAGGTAACTTATCTTGGCCCGAGAGTGCCTTTTCAGGCTTTAGGTAAAACTATTGCCGGTACGCAGCCTAAACAGCTGCTTTTTTTTATGACCCGACTGCGGCCTGTTGCAGACGCCCAGGCCTACATCGATAAACTGGTAGCCAGTTTCCCTGGTATCAAAATATATCTGTCGGGCAACAAAAGGGTGATCAGCGATATACGGCTTCCTGAACAGGTTTGCTGGCTGGAGACACTGCCGGATTTTGAGGGCATCATCAACGAAAATAACAAGGGATAAATGTGCCGTAACAAACATATCGCTGTCATCGGCGCCGGTTTTGCCGGCTTAAGCGCCGCGGCCTACCTGGCAAAAGCCGGTTATCAGGTCAGCTTATTTGAAAAAAATACGGACATCGGCGGACGTGCACGGCAGATTCTAACCGCTAACGGCTATGTGTTCGATATGGGACCAAGCTGGTATTGGATGCCGGATGTGTTTGAACGCTTTTTCAAAGATTTTGACAGTAAGCCCGCTGATTTTTATCATTTAACGCGACTAGATCCACAGTACGCCATCATCTTTGGAAAAGAAGATCAATTGCAGGTGCCGGCCTCAATTGCTGCTATATCGCGCATGTTCGAAAACATGGAAGGAGGTGCAGCTGAACAATTAGACCATTTTCTTCAGGAGGCCGCCTATAAATATCGTACCGGTGTGCATAAATTGGTTTATAAACCGGGCCTTTCCCTTCTTGAATTTGCCGACGCCGAACTGGTAAGAGGGATATTCCGGCTACAGGTATTCACCTCCCTGAGCAGGCATGTGCAAAAGCATTTCCGTCATCCGCATCTGCGCGCCCTGATGGAATTCCCGGCACTGTTTCTCGGCGCGATGGCGGCGGACACCCCGGCCTTGTACAGTCTAATGAATTATGCCGGCCTTGCAACGGGCACCTGGTACCCGCAGGGCGGCTTTGGCAAAGTGATCGATGCGATGAAAACAGTTGCAGCGCGCGAAGGCGTTCGTTTTTATACAAATGAGGCAGTTGACGGATTTGAGTTTCATAAACATAAAATCAGTATGGTGATCACGACCCGTAACCGGTACGCAGTGGACGGGGTCATCGGGGCCGCAGACTATCATCATATCGATCAGCAACTCTTACCGGCGCAGTACCGGAATTATACGCCCGCATACTGGAAAAAACGGGTCATGGCACCGTCTGCACTTATTTTTTATATCGGTGTCAGGAAAGAAATAAGCCGCTTAATGCACCACAATCTTTTTTTCGATGAATCGATGGAAGCACACGGCCGGGAGATCTATAAAGAACCGAAATGGCCTTCAAAACCTTTGTTCTACGTATGCTGTCCTTCAAAAACTGATCCGGCTGTGGCGCCGGAGGGCCACGAAAATATTTTTATACTGATGCCACTGGCCGCAGACCTGGAAGATACGGACGAATTACGGCAACGCTATTTTGAACAGATCATGGGGCGACTGGAAAAATATTGCGGGCAGGACATCAGGACACATATTGATTACCAGCAAAGCTACTGCGTAAATGACTTTATCTCTGATTATAACTCGTTTGGCGGAAACGCCTACGGTCTGGCAAATACCCTGAAGCAGACAGCGATACTTAAACCTTCAGTGAGGAACAACAAGCTTGGCAATCT
This sequence comes from Mucilaginibacter sp., assembly GCF_036383575.1. Taxonomy (GTDB): domain Bacteria; phylum Bacteroidota; class Bacteroidia; order Sphingobacteriales; family Sphingobacteriaceae; genus Mucilaginibacter. Next base: position 3,434 of record NZ_DASVOB010000052.1, on the reverse strand, counting down.
TTTCTTTGCCGGCCATCTTACCGTTCCTGGACCCGGCGTGCCGCCCGCTGTTATTTCCGGGAATGTCGCTGCCGATCAGCTTAGAAACTATCTGGAAACTGACCTATGAAAGAAAAATTTGACCGCCTTTCCGCTGAATGCAGTAAACTGACGACCCGGCGTTACAGTACCAGTTTTTCCATGGGAATCAGCTTCCTGGATAAAAAGCTGCATGAGCCGATTTATGCTATTTATGGCTTCGTAAGGCTTGCCGACGAGATCGTAGACAGTTTCCATAACTATAACAAAAAGGAATTATTGGCGCAGTTTAAAACCGATTGTTTTGACGCGATCAAACAAGGCATTAGCCTGAACCCGATCCTGAACGCCTTCCAGGATACCGTCAGCAAATACCGGATAGATCACCAGCTGATCATACAGTTCTTGCATAGTATGGAAATGGACCTGCATGATCAGCAATACGACAGTCAAAAATACCAGGAATACATTCTGGGATCAGCAGAAGTCGTCGGCCTGATGTGTTTATATGTTTTTACTGAGGGTGATCAGGGAAGGTACGAGGCACTGAAACCTAAAGCAATGCGTCTCGGCGCCGCATTTCAGAAGATCAATTTTCTAAGGGACATCGGTGCCGATTATCTGCAGCTAAACAGAAGCTATTTTCCGGAGATTGACCTGGCTAATTTTACGGATACTGATAAGAAAAAGATAGAAAAGGATATTGAAGACGACTTCAAAGAAGCGCTTCAGGGAATTAGGGCGTTACCCCGGTCGTCCCGCCGGGGCGTTTTTCTGGCCTATCAATACTACCGCAAACTTTTTGAAAAGATCCGGCTAGCGCGTGCCTGTACCGTTTTCTCCAAGCGGTTCAGGGTATCCAACGGCCACAAGATCATGCTGATGTTCGACACTTTGCTAAAACACAAATTAAATTGGATATAAAAGCCAGCAACCGACAATGAAATATGCAGTCAGGTCAGGATCTGTTAGACTTCTGTATGGATTATGCTGATTGCAGGGGAGCTTTCTTACCTGTTTGCATATCTGCCGGCATTCGCATAAAATCTGTTCTTAATCAAAGAGCTTATGATAAAAAATACTTATAAATATATCACCATAGGAATTGCAGCTGCAGCGTCAGTTCTCTCCCTCAACCTGAGTTCCTGCGTTACTATCCCTAAAGGCGCAAAAGCGGTTAGACCATTTGATCGATCAAAGTATCTTGGTTCCTGGTATGAGATCGCACGTATGGACTTTAAATTTGAAAAAGGCCTTAGTCATGTAACTGCTACCTACTCGTTGATTAATGATCAAACGATCCGTGTCGATAATAAAGGATACGATATGAATTCAAAGAAATGGAAGCAAAGCATAGGTAAGGCGAAATTCGTGGGCAACCCCGCTGAGGCCCGTCTGAAAGTCTCGTTTTTCGGACCGTTTTATGCTGGTTACAGCGTAATTGCGATAGACCCGGAGTACCTGTATGCATTGATTGCTGGGAATAACCTGAAATACATGTGGCTGTTATCGAGGGGAAAATCCATGCCTGCCCAAGTTCGGGAACGATACCTTTCGATATTGACGATGGCCAGGTTGCCGTTATTGTTAAAAATTACTACCCTGGTTATACGAATTACTCCAACTGGACCGGCAGTAATCTTTTTTTGAAAGTAAGTTTCCTGATTGATCCCAAAGCGCCTGGAGGAGGCAGGCCCGATGGCTTTTTGGACATAGCGGGCGGTATAGATGTAACCAAAGTTGTACAGGCCCTGGCAGATTTTCTTTCAGATAGAATTAAACAGGAACTTACTATCGCTTACCTGGATAAACTTAAAAAGGCGTTTGCCAGCAACCCTGCAATTTCAAGCCTGCTACCTAACACCTATGAGGCTTTTAAAGATAACGACCTTTTTAACTTGCCGAGTTTAGGGCCAACATTCAAGGGCGCTTTTGCCAAAGATCTCGCGCAATTGCCTGATAACTTTATTACCTATATATCGGTACTAGTATGCGCAGCTTCCAAATGGGAGTAAGGAGTTTTTTATAGCTGGAAGCAGCCTTTACCAATTGATTAATCAAACGGAAAAGGGAAGTCACCCATTCAGTCGTTTTACATAGCCTGGCCGGGCAATATCCTTATGATTCAACAACCGGTCACGATCTAACCAGCAGGTATGTTTTGAATGTCCTCAATATGTTTTCGGAGAATTTATTGAAGTCAAAAGCTGCTGTTGGCTGGGTGCCGGTTACTGACCTGGCGCAACTTAATCCTCAAATCGTAAGGCTGTTTTTTGCTTTACTATACGAAAAATATACTCCTTTATTTACAGCGAATAAGGTATCTGACACCTTTGTATCCCTGGCTGCTGATCCTAAAAACATACAGTTGACAAATAACATCTACAACTTCGTCATGCTGGCCCAGACGATCGATGCGAGGATCAAGCAATATAATGGGATGGATCCCAAGGCCCGGCAGACGATAAAGCTAAAGCTGTTGTAGCTTTCTTTTTGAGCAACTCTGACGCCATGCTGGACCTGCTAAAGTTCAGTTTTACTGTAATAGATCCTCAATATGTCCATACGAATGCCGGCGCCGCTGACATCATCAAAAGCGCCGCGGACGCTATAGATATAGCAAAAGGGGTACAATCAGACAATTTCGGACAGGCTTCCAATGCAACGATCCTATTTACGACTGATGTCCTGGGACAAAATGGAGCCCCATATATCAAAACGCTTAAAGATATACTTGCTTTTGCTAATGACGTTGTTGCGGCAAAAACGGCTGCGGACATTAAAACGGTCATCGAAAATTATGCTGCACCGGTACAGTCGTATCAAGCAGTAAGGAAGTCAAAAGTATCATTTACCCTGGCTTCGTATCCCGGTATATACGCAGGTACAGAGCATAGCAAACAAAACGGGGTAAAGTTATTCAGTTCGGGCACCTTTGGCGTGACATCGCCCGTCGGATTTGCACTTAACTTCGGCTCTGCTCAAAGAGACTTGTGCTCCTACAGTATTTTTGTGAGCATGATCGACATTGGGGCTGCTTTGAGCTATCGTTTCAATAATACAAGTTCGGATATCCCCGATAAAATAACGCTTGGCCAGATTTTTTCGCCTGGTATACATGGCGTAATCGGTATCAAGAACAGCCCGCTTGCTGTTAAGGTGGGATATCAGTATGCACCGGAACTGCGACAGATCTCTAATGACAAGGTTAATGTAAACGACGGGGGAGTATCACGATTGAGCATCGGTCTAAGCGTCGATATACCCATATTTTTTCTGGCCGGCCAAGCTGCCGCATTAAACGAGCCCTTATGAGCCTTGAACAGCAAAATGGATTTCCGAAAATATTATCGGCAGTAATAGTGTCGTTGCCTCTGGCCGGGGCTTCCCGTTTTTACCTTTTTTAAAAACGATTT
>NZ_DASVOB010000051.1:0-4518 GCF_036383575.1 Mucilaginibacter sp. | reverse complement strand
AGAGTGCTGTTGTTATTGAATAATATATTGGCGTTTAAGCTTTGGGCGTAAGCTGAGTAACAATTGCCTTTATTGACCTTTAATAATGTTGTCTCCTGATCAATCACTATCTGGCCTTCCAGTGTGAAAAATAGTGCCCTGCATGGCGCAGGGTAATTAAAAGTAAGGGTAAATGGCAGGGCCGAATCAAATACATTGTATACAACACAGATTCCATCAAACCAGCATTCATCTATTTTAATACTGCCATCAGTAAATCTTATTTCGAGTTTCCTTTCCTCAAGGCATGACGCGGCAGTAAAACCTTCCGGGTAGCGTAACTGAATATGGTTGGTTTGTGAAGCAGGGGTAAGGGCAGTGTGCATAAAATCCGTTTAGCGTTGTTTTCAATCCGTTTTGCGTTAACCAAACTTGATCGCTATGCCACAAATTTGCATCATTATTTTTAATTAGTCTAAATAAATGAAAATTATTCTTCCTTTGGTACTTGTCTTGTCGGTTTCAACTGCTGCTTTTGCACAACGCGACACAACAAGGAAGGATAGCACTAAGCAGTTGAAAGAGGTAGTAGTAACAGGCACCCGCACCGCAAAAAGCCTACAACAGGTACCTATCCCGATAACCCGCATCACATCAGAAGAAATAAAAAAACGCGGATTGGTGCGCCTGAACGAGGTTTTATCGGAACAAACCGGCATCAATATCCTGGATGATCCGCACGGACAAGGCATCCAGATCCAGGGTTTTGACCCCGCTTATACCCTGATCCTGATAGATGGTCTACCGCTTATCGGGCGCAGTACCGGCATATTGGAATTGTCGCGGATAACTACCAATAATATCGACAGAATTGAAATAGTTAAAGGCCCTACATCTTCCCTTTACGGCTCGGAGGCAATGGCCGGCGTAGTGAATATCATTACTGCCGAGCCCGCCAAAGGCTTTTCGGGTGGAGTAGCCGGGCGGTATGGCACCAATAAAAATGCCGACATCTCCCTGAACTCATCATACAAAACAAATAAATTCTATATCGGTGGTTTCGCCAACCGCAACAGCAGCGGTGGGTATAGTCTGCAACCTGCATCGGGAATCCCGACAGTTTCGCCTTTTCATGGCTATACACTTAACGGTAAAACAGCTTATCGCTTTGACGATAACACCAGTCTGAAGTTATCTGTAAGATATTTTACGAATGATCAGGATAGCCGATTTTCAGTTGATGACAACCGTTTTGCATCAGGTAAGGGCACGGAAAAGGATTTTAATATAGCCCCGGTACTTACTCATCGCTTCAGCAAAAAAGATGTTTCGGTGTTGCAGCTTTACCGCTCGGTTTATAAAACCAATTCGGATATCAGGTACGAGGATAATAATGAAGTTTATGATCAGACTTATTTTACCCAAACCTTTAACCGTGCCGAAGTTCAGAACGATTACGCACTTCAGGATAACCTGAAGCTAACGGCGGGTGTTGGCGGCCAGTATGAAACGGTTGAAGCTACCCGCTATACCAAACAGCAAGCATTCACATCTGGCTATGGTTATTTCCAGGCGGATTGGATCCCTATTAAAAAGCTTGATATTATTGTGGGAGGCAGGTTTGATGCGCATAGCGTTTACAAATCACAATTTAGCCCTAAGCTGGCAGCAAGTTATGCGCTTAGTGATAAGCTTACCGTATTAGGTTCGGCCGGTAAGGGTTATAAGGCCCCCGATTTCAGGCAGCTTTACCTCAACTTTACCAATGCCGAAGTGGGCTACAGCGTGTTTGGCTACGAAGAAGCACAAGCCGGGATAGCCCGTTTACAACAGGAGGGGCAGATTGAAACAGTATTAATTGATCCTTCCACACTTAAAAGATTAAACGCTGAGAGTTCGACAGCCTTCAACTTCGGTTTCAGGTACAAGCCTGTAGCTAAACTTTACTGGACTGCTAACCTGTTCCGCAATAATATCAGTAATCTGATCGAAACGGCTGCCATCGCCCTGAAAACAAACGGGCAGTCAGTTTTCTCTTACTTCAACCTCAATAAAGTATACACCCAGGGCCTGGAAACAGATGTTACCTATCAGCTTTGGAAACCTCTTCAGGTAGGCGGTGGCTTCCAGTACCTCGAAGCATATGACCAGGATGTGCTTGACCAGATCAAAGCTGGTAAGGTTTTTACTAAAGATCCGGAAACCAACTTAACCAAGCTATTAAAACGAAGTGATTACGGCGGTTTGCTTGGCCGGTCAAAATATACCTACAACATCAGGCTAAATTATAATGAGGAAAAGACAGGTATCAACACATCGGTAAGGGCTATTTATCGCGGCAGATACGGCTATAAAGACACTGATGGCAACGGTATTGTGAACCGGGATGATGAATATACTAACGGCTATATGCTAATCAATGCATCTGTTTCAAAGCTGTTTATGAACAATGCACTCAGGCTGCAGCTAACGGCGCAAAACCTGTTTAACCATAAAGATCCGCAGGTGATCCTGAACCTACCCGGCAGGCTTATTTACGCCGGGTTGGCTTACAATTTTAACAAGCAATAATTATTAAACTATCATACATACAACACACATGAACAAATTCAAAACTTTATCATTGGCATTCGGCGCGGCGGCTATATTACTGGCATCATCATGCAGTAAAAACAATAACGATCCAACTCCTGCGGTAAGCAAGCTTACCACTAAAACCATTACCGATCTTGACGGGGCTTCTACAGCTACAGTTTATTTCAGTCTTGCTACCGGTGCGGCGGTTACTGGTGCAGATACCGCGTCTGCAACAAAATGGGACATTAAATTTAAATCGACCAGCATTTTTATCAATGGTGGCACATCAGGCACCGGGACAGCCCAGGCCCAGGTAGTGAGCAGCACGTTCGAAACGTTAACCACAGCACCAACAGATGGTTACAAAAGCGACGCAACGGGCGCTCCTGCCATTTCGGGCTGGTACACTTATACTGCTACTACCGAGCCGCAGCACGCTATACTTACCGTACCTGGTAAAATATTCGTGATCAAAACTGCCGATGGCAAATACGCTAAGGTAGAAATGATCAGCTATTACAAAGGCAATCCAAACACTACAACTGCCACTTTTGCTGATCTTACCACACGTCCGGCATCACGTTACTATACTTTCCGTTATGCTTACCAGGGCGACGGAACAACAAGCTTCAAATAAGACAGGTTTTCTTTGGTTGGTTAATTATGTCGGAAGTCTCCTGAAAGGGAGACTTTTTTGTTTTATACTTGTTTTATGGAAACCCCCAATGCAGCTTATTACATACAATCGTTAAACCTGTTGCCCCATCCCGAAGGTGGTTATTACCGGGAGGTCTTCCGTTCGACGGAGGCAGTTAACCGGGTTGGTTCCACCGAAGTTAAACAGGCCTGCACCTCTATTTATTATTTATTGGAGGATGCGGATTTCTCCGGTTTTCATCGTATTGCATCAGATGAGATCTGGTATTTTCACAAAGGGCAGCCATTGATCATTCACGTGATCCAAAAAGATGGCAGTTTGATAAGCCATGAGTTATCTGACGAAAATACCGGCAGCTTTTCGGTTATCGTACCAGCTGGCTTATGGTTTGCTGCCGAATTAAAAACAGGCAAGGGTTTTGCGTTGGTGAGTTGTGCCGTTGCACCGGGTTTTGATTTTAGCGAATTTGAAATGGCTAAGCGTGACGAATTGGTGTTGCAATATCCTCAGCATGGGGCTTTGTTAACACGGATGTGCCGGGAATGAGCCGATAGAGTAGGAGGCACCTACGGAGCCAACAGCCATTTTATGATTTCAGCTATAAACACGGTACTCCTCCGGAGTTTTTAAAACTGTGATATTAGGGAATGTAGCATTAACGTATTATAAAAGAATAAAACACCTGCTCAGATCACCACTCAATCATCTAATAACCAGCAATTGAAAACTTACGCAATTAACACTCCGTAGGAGTATCGTGTTTATAGAGATTTTATAGCTAAAGTCAAGGCTCCGTAGGTGCCTCCTAATCTCCGTGTAAACATCACCATTTTAATATTTTCAATCCGCCCATTTTATTTAATTTTGCCGAATGGATTTTATTATTGAAGCAGCCGTAAAAGCAGTTAAACAATTATACCAAACTGACATTGAACCGGCTGCCGTTAGCATACAGGAAACCCGTAAGGAGTTTGAAGGACAAGTAACCATAGTAACCTTCCCGTTTACCAAATTTTCGCGCAAGGGGCCTGAACAAACAGGTACCGAAATAGGGGAGTTCCTTAAAAACGAATTGAAGGAAGTTGCTTCCTTTAACGTGATCAAAGGTTTCCTTAATCTTTCTATCAGCGATGAATACTGGATCAGTCAGTTATACAATCATATTACTGCCGATGATTTCGCGGTAGCAAGACCTAACGGGCAAAAGGTAATGGTGGAATATTCATCTCCCAATACCAATAAACCGCTGCACCTTGGCCATATCCGTAACAACCTGTTAGGCTATTCGGTTGCCGAGATTTTGG
>NZ_DASVOB010000050.1:0-6566 GCF_036383575.1 Mucilaginibacter sp. | reverse complement strand
ACCATCGATTCGGCAGAGCCTAAAAGCTATGCTTACTGCTCCGATACGATGTATAATGAAAACTACTTTGCCCAAATCGCTAACGCCACGCTGCTTTATCATGAGTCCACGTTTTTAAATGATATGCTCGATAGGGCTGTTATAACTCATCATACCACGGCGTTGCAGGCAGGAGAGATAGGGCTGAAAACCAATGCCAAAAAACTACTCATAGGCCATTTTTCGGCCCGCTATAAAACATTGAACGAGTTATTGGATGAGGCTAAAATAAATTTCCCCTCAACTGACCTTGCAATTGAGGGGAAAACCTTCTTTATAGAATAAAGCTGAAAGCTTAAGGCAGAAAGCCAAAAGCAAGCACGATCCTTTAATCTTTTTTACCGCCAAAAACTGAGAAGCTTACGTAGCGTTTCGGATGCGCTTTTAAATCGATAAACAAGTTATTGAGATTGCTTGATGCATCTGTAAGGTTTTTATACATCTTATCATCATTAAGCAATAAGCCCAAAGATCCCTGGCTGTTGTTGATCTTGGCAATAGTTGCCTGTAAATCGGCCATGGCCTTGTTTGCATTATCAAGGGTTTGTTTCAGGTTAGCGGCGGCAACGTCGTTACTTACTTTTTCAAAGTTAGCTGTCATGCCGTTAAGGTGTGTTGTGCTTGTTTTTAAGTTGCCTGATACAACTTCGGCATTGGAAAGTATAGCATCGATATGGCCTGTTTGCGAACCAACCAGGTAATCTATTTTTTTTGTGGTGCCCTCAAGTGTTTGCAGTGAATTGGCAATGCTCATGAAGCTGCGGTCGATGTTTTTCTGAAAGTTAGGGTTCAGGATCTTATTAACTGCGCTCAATGACGAATCGAGTTTTGACATCAGCATTTCTGCCTTTTTTTGTATCGGCTGCAGCGTTTCAGCAAGGCTGCCCTGGATATCGGCTTTAAGTGTATCCTTGTCTTCGGCAGGTACATTACTATTCCCTAACTCAAAAACAATCGCCTTACTGCCCAAAAGGTCGGTACTTTCCAGCTTAGCAAGCGTGTTTTTAGGTACAACTACATCCGGATCAATTTTAAATTCAACTACCGAGCGGCCGTCTTGCTGAAGCTGCATTTTGGAGATACGGCCTATCTGGAAACCATTTACCAATACCGGTTTGGAAACGGTTAAACCTTCAACACTGTTATAAATAGCGTAGTATTTGTTTGATCCTGAAAAAACATCATTGCCGCGTAAATAACTGTAACCTAATATGAGTATAGTAATTGCTATGGCCGTAAGTGCGCCAATTTTAGTTTCGTTAGAGATTTTCATTAAGTAGAGTTTATACGTTAATTATGTTTAAGGTTATAAACCTGCACCAGGCTTATATGTTTTATGATGTACGTTTTATTTACACAGAAGGTAACAGGTTTACCTTTATAATTATTGCGAAACCTGTTCCATTTCTTTTTTATAGCTTGTTAATGCACGGATGATCGATGCTACGATCTCGTTTTGTCCATCTTCCGAGTTAAGGTATTTTTCGTCGTCGGGGTTATTGATGTAGCCGGTTTCAACCAATACTGATGGCATTGCGCTGTGACAAAGCACATAGATACCCTGCTCCCTGATACCCTCACTTCGTCTCCCGTCAGTATCGGTGAATTCGCCGTTAATTAAAGTAGCCAGCTTGATACTTTGCTGCCTGAACTTCCTTTTGTACTCGTTTGTTAAAATAATGGTCATCGGATCGTTCGGGTCCAATGCACCGCCATCAAGTTCTGATTCTTCGCCAACCTGGTTTTTCTGAATAGCGCTTTCCTCTTCGCGGGTACGGTGTAAACCGTAAACCAAAATCAGTACGCCCTTGCCTGATCTGTCCGGAACCCTTACAGTACGGTATACCGCTTTATGGCGTTTAGTGCCAACCTTTTCACGAATAGTTCTGTCAGATAATGAGTTACAGTGCAGTGAAATAAATAGCTGCCCTTTGTTTTCATTCGCTATCTCGGCCCTGCGTTCAAACGAAACATCATCTTCGGTAGTACGGGTCATTACAGCCTTTACCCCGGTTAATTCTTTTTCTATAGCGGCCTGCAATTTAAAGCCAATAGCCAGCGTTACATTCCTTTCTGACGAATAAGAACCCGATGCACCGTGCGAATAATGACCTGTAGAAGCTGATGGCTTGCCACCATGCCCCGGGTCGATAATAATTGTTTTGATCTTAAAACCGGTACTGTTTATCACAGTATCCTTTTGAAGATTAACATTATTAGTTACAATAGAACTGTATGATTTAAAAGGAAAAAATGAAAGGAGAACCAGCAATACCCACAAACTATAAATCAATCTTTTCAATGCCTTATTTTTCATTATTTTTGAACGCTGTTAACTATATCTGCAAAAATACTATTCATAATCAATTTTGAAATTCATAACCCTTTTTTTTCTGCTTGCAATTATATTAATAGTAAATGGACTTGCTAATGCTGGCACTATTTTAAATAGCAGCAATGGCAGGCGGCCGTTAACTGATACTATTATCAAACTTGATTCGCTTCGTGATAAGAAACTTCTTAAAGGTAAAAAATCCGGCTCAATTACGCCACTAAGAAATGGTAAACCGGTAAATTCTTTACCCGCAAATGATACCACCAAAAAAAATAAAGGTGGGTTACAATCAGAAGTAAAGGCAACCGCCGAGGATTCGACACACTCAGACAGGGAGCATCAGATCACCCAATTTTACGGAAAAGCCCGGGTGACTTATGAAGATTTTGAGCTTGATGCAGATTATATCAGGGTTGACGATAAAAACCACCTCATATTTGCCCGGGGAAGTATTGATCCGCGTACGCATCAATATATCCGCAGGCCTATCATGAAACAAAAAACTGATAAGCCGGTAGCATCCGACTCCCTGATTTTTAATTATCAAACCAAAAAAGTAAAGATCTATAATCCTGCATCCGAGCAGGAAGGTAACTTTATTTCGGGTGGACAGGCAAAAAAACTCAATGATGATGAGGTTGCATACCGTAACGTGATTTTCAGTACCTGCGATCTGCCTTATCCTGATACGCATTTCGGTATTGTGATAACCCGCGGTATAGGCGAAAAGAAACGCATTATATCAGGGCCTGCTTATCTCGAAATTGAAGGGGTGCCATTACCATTGGGCATACCTTTTGGCTTCTTTCCTAAGCCGGATACCAGGACGTCGGGCGTTATTTTACCAACTTTTGGTGAGGATAATACCTTGGGTTTTTACCTGAAAGGGTTGGGTTATTATATAGGTATAAGTGATTATGTCGATCTAACTACTACCGGCTCTATCTATTCAAAGGGATCTTATGAGCTTAGCAGTACTGCACGTTACCTTAAGCGCTATAAGTATACGGGTAACGTTACGCTGAGTTTCGGCTCGCATAACTACGGTCTGGAGGGTGACCCTGCCACTAAGGATGCACACATTTACTGGTCGCACGTACAGGATGCCAATGCTAACCCGGGTTCAACTTTCAGCGCTTCGGTTGATGCAGGTACTTCGGGTTTCTTCAGAAATACACCATCGGCAAGTAATTATAACGTTAACTCTATTGCGCAAAGTAGTTTACGTTCAAGTATCGCCTATGGCAAAACCTGGGCGGGTACACCTTTTAACTTAAGTATAGGCATTTCGCATAGTCAGGATATAGCCCGTAAAACAGTAAATATCGAATTACCTACAATCGCTTTCGGTATGTCGTCAATAAATCCCTTCGACTCAAAAAACAGGGTGGGCGAACAAAAATGGTATCAGAAAATTACTGTCAGTTACAATTTGGTAGGTACCAATAAGGTGAGTGATATCCCTGAAAGTCAATTGTTCAAGAGCGAAACTTTATCAAAGCGGTTACAAAATGGTTTTCAGCATACCATCCCGGTTAGTTTGGGTTTAAACGTGTTAAAATACTTTCAGTTTAATAATAGTGTGAACTATACCGAACGCTGGTATTTTCAAAGCATTAACGAACGGTTTGAAAGGGGAAGTATTGCCGGCTCAAACCAGTTGATTATTGATACTATACCTGGCTTTAAGCGTGCCGGAGAGTATAGCATAAGCACAGGTTTATCAACCAAATTATACGGTACTATCAATTTTAAACATGGTAACCTGAAAGCTATCAGGCACGTAGCTACACCGTCAATTAGTTTCAGTTATCGCCCCGACTTCAGCGACCCAGGCTTCGGCTATTATAAAACAGCGGTAAGTACAGCTACTGTACCTTATCCTTATACCTATCAAAAGTATTCCATTTTTCAGAATGGGGTTTATGGCGGCCCGTCGGCAGGTAAGCAGGCAGGCTTAAACTTTTCTGTAGATAACACGATAGAGGCGAAGGTAAAGGCAAAAAGCACGGATACATCCGGTACAGATCGGAAGATCATGATCTTGCAGGGTTTATCATTTTCTACCTTTTATAATTTCGCTGCCGATTCAATGAAACTGTCGGATATTTCATTTTCGGGGCACACGGCTATTTTCAATCAAAAACTAAGCATCAGTTTTTCCGGAGTGTTTCACCCCTATGAAACCAAGGTAAGCGATTCTCTTGCAAATAATCAGATCGTAAAAACAAGCCGTTATGTAAACAGGTATACCTGGCAGGATGGCAAATTTCCTACTTTAACCGGTTTAAATATCTCCATGGGCGGCAGTTTAAATTCAACAAAGGCAACACCTGGTAACGCAGCCCTCAATACTATTGCAACTATGAATACCAGTCAGGCCCAGAGGTTGGCCCTGGTAAACAGCGATCCGAATGCATATGTGGACTTTAACGTTCCGTGGAATATCTCGCTTAATTATAGCTTTAGCTATCAAAATTATTTAAATACCAAAACAACCAGCAATACGCTCCAGGTATCGGGCGATGTGAACCTTACGCAAAAGTGGAAGATCCAGTATACCACTACATATGATATTAAAGCGGCTAAGTTTGCCAGTGCAACGTCGTTTTCAATATATCGCGATCTGCATTGCTGGGACCTTGCCTTTCAGTGGATTCCTTTTGGGGTATATAAAATGTATAACGTAACTTTAAAGGTGAAGGCGTCTATCTTGCAGGATCTGAAATTGAGCAAGAAAAGCGATTACAATCCACAATCATCTTTTTATTAATATAATAATGCTGGCAGAAATAATTACCATTGGCGACGAAATACTTATCGGACAAATTGTTGATACTAATTCGGCCTGGATGGCTACTGAACTTAATAAGATAGGGGTACGCGTAAAACAGATCTCATCAATAAGCGATGATAAGGAGCATATTCTGAAAGCATTAGCCGAAGCAGCTAATCGGGCCAATATTATTTTGATCACTGGCGGCCTTGGTCCCACAAAAGATGATATCACTAAAAAAACATTGGCCGAATACTTTGGCGTTGAACTTGTTGAAAACAAAGAGGCCCTTGCCAATGTAGAACGCATTTTTGCTAAATACAATCGCCCTTTGCTGGAAGTTAATAAACAGCAGGCTTTTGTTCCTGCTAATTGCGAAGTAGTGAGGAATGAAAACGGCACAGCTCCGGGGATGTGGTTTAATCAAAACGGTGTTATCTATGTGTCGATGCCGGGCGTTCCGTTTGAAATGATGTACATGATGGAGGAGCAGGTGCTGCCTAAAGTTAAAGCTACCTTTAAGCTGCCTGTAATTATCCATAAAACACTGCTAACCGTTGGTGAAGGCGAATCATTTTTGGCCGAACGGATAGCGGATATTGAGAACGATCTGCCATCATATATTAAATTGGCATACCTGCCCAAGTTAGGCCAGGTGCGTTTACGCTTAAGTGCTTTTGGCGAAGACCAGGCCGCTTTGCAAAAAGAAGTGGATGCATTTGCCGCCCGGTTTATTGAGCGGATAGGTTCGCCGTTTGTTATTGATCAGGATATTCCGCTCGAAAAAGCTATTCTTGACCGGATGGAAGCAAATAACCTTACTTTATCGGTGGCCGAAAGCTGTACCGGTGGTTATCTTTCTCACTTATTTACCCAGCATCCGGGTTCGTCACACGTATTTTTAGGTGGTGCTGTATCTTATTCGTACGAGTTAAAGGAGAGTATCCTGGGGGTAAAGAACGAAACTCTATGGCAGCACGGGGCTGTTAGCGAAGAAACTGTAAAAGAAATGGTAGAGGGGGCACTGTTAAATTTCAAATCGGATTTTGCTGCGGCCATTACGGGCGTAGCCGGCCCTGGCGGCGGAACGGAAGATAAACCCGTTGGTACTGTGTGGATTGCAGTTGCCGGAAAAGGGAAATCATTGATAAAAAAATACACATTTGGCAGTAAACGCCGCCAAAACATTGAACGGAGTGCGGTAATGGCGCTGTCAATGTTGAATACTTTACTTACTGAAATTAAAAAGTAAAGATTTAAATACATAATTTTGGGGTTAAACTATATTCTACTGTATGGCCAAATACCAGCTGTTATTGCCAAAAATGGGGGAGAGCGTTGCCGAAGCAACCGTTATCAAATGGGTGAAAAATCCGGGTGATAAGGTTAATGCCGACGATGCGGTGATGGAAATTG
>NZ_DASVOB010000049.1:0-8529 GCF_036383575.1 Mucilaginibacter sp. | reverse complement strand
CCAGATCGGCCGGGCACATAGATACCTTGTACTGGAAATACGAATCTTCCTGGCTCATGTTATTATCCCGGTTAATATCCTCACCATCGGGCAGGGAAGTTGAAGCCGAGTTTTGCAGACCAAGTTCTGCCTGCGATTGCTGGGCGGTTTTCGAGTTACCATCGGTACCGTTGTATTTGCTGTAGCGATCAAGGATGCCGGCGCGGGCCTGGTCGAGCGCAGGGCCCTGGTAATATTGATAATCGTCTGATGAGGGGTCGGCGGTGTATGCGGTTGCCGCCTGAGCGTTCAACTGTCCTTTGATCTGCTGAACAACGGGGGCAAATTTAGTTTGCTCGTCCTGGTCATTTAATCCATCCAAACCAACGTCCTGTAGTTTACGGGCATCGGGGTTGTTATCAAAAGCGTTGATAACCGGCTGCAGTTTGGATACCCGCCCCCAGCTGGTTTCATCAACCTTGGTCAAGTCACCATCAACAGGTAAACCGTTCTCTAAACTTTTACGCCCGTCTTTCAAGATGTCTTCCGATATCGAACCTAAGTTAAAATACAGGTCACCACCGGCCGAATTTGGTTTATAAATAAATGGATCCAGCACCCAAAACTCAATGTATGATACGTTTAATGATTCAAAATCGTTTGTTTCCAGCTTCCTGAACATACCGCCCCAGCGTGTTTTAGGGTTTTGTAATGTACCATCGGCGTTGATTCCTGTAGTAGCATAGTTATACGGACCACGGATGGTTGGATAAAAAGCCATGTTCAGGGTAGCCAAACTAAGCGGTTGCCCGGTAGCCGACTGCTTATACGGGAAAACTTCCTGCTCAATTACCTGCCTTACATAATGATTGGAAAGCTCGCTTCTTGATATCGGGATAGAACCTGTATTAGTATAAAATATAGGGTCGATATTGTAAAATGCCAGCCGCGCACGGTTGTAACCGTAACTCAGGTTATCAAACAGGTTGGATTCAGCAAACAACTGCGGAGTTCCCGAAATTTGCCAGTTGTTGGCCCCTTTAATATCTATCACCGATTGGCTGTTCTCAAAATCATCAAGATAAGATGTTCCGTTTTTTGAGCCGGCAAAATTCAACGCGCTGGGACTTCCGGGCATCAGCTTAGCAAATTCGCCATAAAAATTAATAGACGATGGAACCTTGGTATGGATGCCGGGGATCTTATCAACCAACCTTGTTAAAAACCGGGAGTTTGAGCTATAATTGGCATCAAAACCCCAGATGGTATTTGAAATGGATTCTTCGCCGGCAATTTCATTTTGGGTGATGGGCTGTTCGGTAAGGTGCATCAAAGTAGCACCCAATTGAAGCTTATCGCTGGCATGATAATCAAGCCTTGTACCATACAGCGATTTTTGCTGTACACCGAACAATTCGTTATTCTCCAGCTTTACGGTAATCGGTTGCCCGGAAGACAACAGCGCCTGGTTCAGGATCCTGATCCTGCCTGCATTATAGTCAACTGTATAATCGTTCCCCTCAGTTAGCTTCACGGTACCGGCCGTTACATTCACCGATCCCTGCGGAATATTAACCGCGTTCAACTGGTACTCCGAACCGCCTGTTGAGGTGTAAGTTCCCTTGATCACATACCTGTTTAATGCGGGAAAATATTGCTGCGCGATGGTTTTGGTTGAGTCATATAATGGCTGGTAAACGTATCGTTTTACCAGGTCGACCTCGCCCGAAGTAAATTTGGCGGCAAGGTCCGAACCAAAAGGCTCCACCACCGGGAACGAAATACGCCCGTTTTGCGAATCGATGGTGATCCCCTCCAAAAAGTCAAAGTAGCCGTCCGGCTTTTTATCGCTCTGCTGGTTGAGGTTATCGAGGCCTGCTACCTGGATCCACAGTTTACCTTTCAGGTTTTGGCCCTCTTCCATTACCGTTTTTTCGATACCCGATTTATCATCAAGGCGGGTAACTGTTAATTTAAAATCGGTAGGTGCTATCTGGAAAGCGCCGAGGGAATAGATGTTTTTCATCATCAAATCCCAGGTTGGCAAGTTGGTTTTCAACAACTCGCCTTTCAGCAATTTCACAAACAGTACATTGGGGGTATTGGGGTTAACAGCCACGTCGCTGCTAAATTCACCTACCTGATATTGCACCCCATTCACAGTATACTGGTAAGCAACCGCCAGCACCTCGTCATTATTTAACGGATAATTTAAGGAGATATAACCCAATTGCGGATGCAGGGTGTATTCCTTATCGGTAAGCTTGCGGGCATAGGTCAGTTTTGAATAGTTATCCGTAGCGCCCGATCCCTGGAAAAAGCTCGCCACATCATTGGAGTTGGTAAGCCTTGCATTTTGCGGTAAAACGGTTAACAGGTTGTTTGATTGCTGAGCAAAACCAGGCCCCTTGAAACCGGCAGGCAAGGCGCTCCCGCCACCTACTATCTTTGTTTTATTATATGGGTTATTTTCACCTAGATCGATAAAGCCCAATATATCGCGCGAATCGGTAGTTACGTTGGTACGGTTGGTTGTCCAAACCTCAATTTTAGTAATGTTGATATTGGAGCTGATGATCGGGATATTGGCCAGCGCCCTGTTGTAATTATTCCTGAAATATTGCGACAGAAAGAAGTGTTTGTTGGCTTCATAGTCAGCAGGCGTTAAACGAAACTCGCCCTGCTGCGAACCATTGGTAATAGTTATGGTTTTTGACTGCGAACGTTGCTGCGAAAAGATACTGGTTACATCCAGCCGCCCGAATTTCAGTTTGGTTTTAACACCAAAAAGCGCCTGGCTACCGGTGATCAATGTGGTATTGAGCGGCATGCTAACGGTACCGGCTTCAATTTTTTGGATGATCTCGTCCTTCGATCCTGTATAGTCCAGCTTGATCTGGTTTTCAAACTGGAACTGCGCATCAGTATTGTAATTGGTGGTGATCTTTAACTTATCGCCTATGTTACCGGTTACATTCAGCTGAATACGCTGATCAAAGTTAAAATTGAACTGGCTGCGCTGGCGGGTGTTAAAAAGCGGGTTTTCATTCTTATTGATCTGCCCGGCCATGATCATTTCTGCCGATCCCTGCGGACGGATATCGATCACCGAACTGCCAAAGATCTGCTCAAAGGTACGGCTACGTACTTTTATAGGTGGTATAAACCCCGGCTGCTGCGAATCATAAGCATAATTGTCTGCCAGTTGCTGAAAATAGCCCCGTTGGGTTGATCTTTCCTTAAGTTTTAAGTACTGTGCAAACGTAAGGTACTGCGGCGGGCGGTAAAGTAAATTACCTACCCTTTCATACAAAATATAACGGTTGGTTACGGGATCATATTCAATAGTACGCACCAGGTTTGCCGGGTCGGCATTGAAAATACCTTCCCTCATCCGCTGGCTTCGTGGCGCGGTTAGGTTTATCGGTGCATTTGATTTGGTTGTATCATTTTTAGCCGCAGGCGAGGGCTTTTGTTGTGCATACACATTCCCCAGCCCCCCGAACACCACAATGAACAACACACTTATAAGTGTCTTATAAGTAAATACTTTGGTCAAAAGTTAGTAGATATTTATCCGTAATTATAGCGTTTTTAATGCAAACTTAATGAGCTCTTCAACCGTTAGTTCGCCACCGTTTTTCTTAATCTCCTGATCTAATACTTTTTCGGCCACGTTACGTGCAAAGCCCAGCATTACCAATGCTGACAAAGCCTCATCCTTAACATTCTGGCTTATAGGCACAACAGTTAAAGTATCAGGGCCTTCCTTGCGCAGCTTATCCTGCAGCTCCAAAATGATCCGCTGTGCTGATTTTGGGCCGATACCTTTTATCCGCTGTATCAGCGAAACATTACCGCTCACAATAGCCGCCTGGATCTCGGCCGGACTTATAGATGACAACATCATCCTCGCCGTATTTGGCCCTATACCCGAAATAGAGATCAAATGTAAGAACAACCTGCGCTCACCATCAGTAGCAAAGCCGTAAAGCGTGTGCGCATCCTCTTTTACGTGCAACCACACAAAGAGTTTGCATTTTTCGTCATCACCGACGCCCGAATAGGTATTGACAGAAATGTTGATATGATACCCTACCCCTCCCGCATCTATCACTACGTACGACGGACTTTTGAACATTAGCTTACCACTAATATAATCATACATATATTATTACTTTATTAAGTTTATTAAACAATGATGTTAATGGCAAAACAGCCCTTACAGTGATTATCCAAAGATAAAATTCCGGCGTCATTATGTTCATATAATGACAAACAAAAAGCTGCAATATACTCACCTTAAAAAACAAAGACGCTAAGCATTTAAATACCAGCGTCTTTATCAAAAAACATATTATTTGTTACTTTATATATTAACTATTAGCAGCAGCTTTTGCCTGTGCGTCAACCACTGCAATGGTAACCATATTTACAATTTCACGTACCGAACTGCCCAATTGCAGCACGTGTACTGGCTTCTTCAAACCAACCAATATCGGCCCAACAGCTTCCGCGCCGCCTATTTCCTGCAAAAGTTTATAGGCAATATTGCCCGATTCCAGGTTAGGGAAGATCAGCGTGTTGGCCGGTTTACCATTAAGGGTTGAGAACGGGAAGTTATCGGCAAGCAAGTCGGAGTTCAGCGCAAAGTTGGCCTGCATATCACCGTCAACCACCATATCCGGGTATTTTTCGTGCAGTATAGCTACGGTCTCCCTTGTTTTCTCCGGCACTTCTCCTTCGTTCGATCCAAAGTTGGAGTAAGATAATACTGCAATCCTCGGGCTGATGTTAAACTGCTTTACCGAGCGTTCTATCAGTACAGTAATATCAACCAGGTCATTAACGCCTGGGTTCACATTCACCGTGGTATCACCAAAAAATACAGGACCTTTAGCCGTGATCATCATGTACATACCCGCAACTCGGTTCACGCCTTCTTCAGTACCGATGATCTGCAGTGCAGGCTTCACCGTAGTTACATAGTTTTTGGTTAAGCCCGAGATCAGCGCATCGGCCCTGCCAAACTGTACCATGCAGGCACCATAGTAGTTTCTGTCGATAAGCAGTTTCTTTGCCTCAAACAAGGTGATCCCCCTTCGCTGACGTTTGTTGTACAGGTATTCGGCATACTCATCTATATACTCACAACCTTCACGCGGGTCAATGATGTGTACATCGCCCAAATCAAGATCGTTATCACGGATGATCTTTTTGATCCTGTCGATATTGCCCAGTAAAATAGGGGTGGCAATGCCCTCCTCTTTCACTATCTGTGCCGACCTTAAGATCTTATAATTATCAGCCTCCGCAAATACAACACGTTTAGGGTTCTGTTTTGCTTTGGCAGTAAGATTACGTAACAACTTATCATTAGTACCCAGGCGCAACCTCAGCTCCTCGGCATAAGCATCCCAATCGGTGATCACTTTACGGGCTACACCCGAATCTATGGCCGCTTTCGCTACCGCCATAGATACCTCGGTAATGAGCCTTTGATCCATTGGTTTCGGGATTATATAATCTTTACCAAATTTGAGGTTGGTAAGGTTATAGGCAAGGTTAACCGCTTCCGGAACCGGTTTTTTGGCCATTTCGGCGATGGCATGCGTAGCTGCTATTTTCATTTCCTCGTTAATGGCAGTGGCCCTAACGTCAAGCGCACCGCAGAAAATGTAAGGGAAACCAAGCACATTATTTACCTGGTTAGGAAAATCGGAACGACCGGTTGCCATAATGATATCATCGCGTGTACCAGCGGCAAGGTCATAATCAATTTCGGGTACCGGGTTGGCCATAGCAAAAACAATAGGCTTTTTAGCCATGGTTTTCAGCATATCGGGCGTAACCACGTTACCAGCCGAAAGACCGACAAACACATCGGCATCCTTCATGGCATCAACAAGGTTCTTAACATCGGTACGGGTAGTAGCAAACTCCATCCTGATATCGTCAAGATCGGTACGCTCCTGGTTTAATACACCGTTGATATCAAACATCACCAGGTTCTCTTTCTTAACCCCTAATGACAGGTACATTTTTGAGCAGGATACCGCGGCGGCACCTGCGCCATTAACTACCATTTTTATCTTATCCAGTTTTTTCCCCTGGATCTCGCAGGCGTTCATCAAAGCAGCACCCGATATAATGGCGGTACCATGCTGATCATCATGCATAACGGGAATATTCATTTCGGCCTTCAGTCTGCGCTCAATTTCAAAGCAGGTTGGGGCCGAGATATCCTCCAGGTTTACGCCGCCAAATGTTGGCTCAAGTGCTTTTACGATGTTCACAAAATCATCGACATTTTTAGCGTTCAGCTCAAGGTCGAACACGTCAATATCTGCATAGATCTTGAACAGCAGGCCCTTGCCCTCCATTACAGGCTTGCTGGCCTCGGGGCCAATATTGCCTAAGCCAAGTACGGCGGTACCATTGCTGATAACAGCCACCAGGTTGCCTTTGGCGGTATATTTATAAACATCTTCAACATTATCGGCAATCTTTAAACATGGTTCGGCCACACCTGGGGAGTAAGCCATGGTTAAGTCGCGCTGCGAATTTGTTGGTTTGGTAGGTACAACTTGTATCTTCCCGGGACGGCCTTGGGAGTGGTAATTCAGCGCGTCCTGTTTTCGGTTAGTTTTATTCATTTTTTTCAAATTGAAGCGCCCAAAATTACAATTCTTTTTATGGAACAATCATAAAAAAGCCCCTTTTTATGATTATGTTAAAAAGAGGATAAAATATGGTTAATGTTTTGATAAGATTGATTTAAAAGAATGGATTTGGCAATGTTCTATTTTTTCTTCTTTGCCTTTTCCATATTCTTCTGCACCCTGAACTTTACAATTTTGGTGATGAGATCAAGCGGCAGCGGTTCATCCAACGGAAACTGAACCGAGCCCTTGGCGCCTTTGTAGCCAGCAAGTTCTTCTTTAAATTCTTCCAAACCCTGCGGGGCAGGATAAAAACCGATGTGACTTTTAAAGCCACCAAAGTGCACCAGGTTGCCATTAAGGATAAATGTTGGGATAGCGTATTTGATAGCCTCTTCCGCATCCGGCGCAGCAGCTTTTATAGTAGCGCGCACAGTTTGCAGTTTCTGCTGAACATCCTCCGGGAACCCGGCAATATATTCGTCTATATTTTCCTTTGGCTTTTCCATGTTGATGCGGTTTTTATCTACCTAAAAATACAAAGGTTTTTTGAAATCCTGTAGTTACAAACTACAGACATAATCATCCAAAGACGGAGTCTTCGGACAGCGTTCTATTAAGATATTTAGAACATCGAATCTGCACGGCGTATAGATCAGGGTCCTCTGCGAGTTTAAGTTAACCCACAAAATCAATAGCCAAATTGGGTAATGTATGTGAGTTGAACCCCTCTGGGGTTCGGGTAAGGGGTGCGACGTTATTTCTACAAACCTTTTCCTCCTCTGGAGGATTTTTGCAGTTTAATAAACAGATATTAATTGCCCAGAAACAGATGCACCAGAGGTGCAAAAGGTTTGTAGCTTGTAAAGTTATAGAACATCCTTTGCCCCAGAGGGGCAACACACGACGCCTTGCTGTTTAAATGATAAGCAATTTTGTGGGTTAACTTAAATCTGCGAGAGACCCTGATGGGGCGAAAAAACAATTAAAATACCAACAAGTTGGTATTTACTAAGTAGATGGCATGATATACTTTAGTACAAATCAAAAGCAAAATAAATTTAGGTTAATGCCCCACTCAGCGAGTGAGCGGGGCATTTTAATTTATCAACTATTATGATTCCAATCTGCAGTATCACAAGTAATCACTTTCATTCCAGAGTTAAAAAATTGGTTTCGGCATCCCACGAGACAGGTAGACGATTTACTTAGCATGGTTGCTTAGCGATTAGGGTGCTGAAACAAATTCAGCATGACCATAATTAAAATATGGGGTCATGCTGAGCCTGTCGAAGCATGTGGGCGGGGCCTCTACGCGCAACCCTTCGACAAGCTCAGGGTGACAGGCCCCATTGTCATTTAACCTTCAGAATCCAACGGATTTAAACACTCAGTATGACCGTAATTTTAAATATGTAACGGGTAGGTACAACCTTGCAATGACGATTCTATAATTCTCCGTTATACTTTCAATTTTTCGAATATCCGCCGTCATCCTGCACATTGGCAGCTACTTCACCCACTGATACTTTCAACATAGCCCCTACAGGTGCGCGGTTTGTTTTAAGATGGTTCCAGACTTTCAAATCAGATACTTCACAGCCAAATTTATCGGCAATGGAAGCCAGGGTTTCCCCCCTTTTTACTTTATGATGAGTTGGTATATGACGTTCAGATTTTGCAGAAGCGTATTGCACGGCAGTATAAGCAGCAGGCTTAGCGGCGGCAGGTACCGGAGCATCAACACCATTTAATACATTATACAATGCCGCATAATTATCTTTTGCAGTTTGAGGAATGATCAACCTGCGCGGTGTTTTTGGGCTGCCGTTAACTACAGCCATCCGGTACGATGGATTAAGAATGGTGATCTCTCTTACGCTAACAT
>NZ_DASVOB010000048.1:0-13176 GCF_036383575.1 Mucilaginibacter sp. | reverse complement strand
GAAAATGCTAACGCAGAAGGTCATTACAAATTATTAACTGTAGCTATTGTTATCGGTATAGTAGGCGTGTTCCTGCGTTTTGCCGGCGATGCCAACACAGGCTTCATGTTTACTTCTATATCAAATGTTATTTTGATCATTGGTATCCTGATCGCTTTGAAATGCGTTTTCGCAATTATGAAGTAATAAACCTGTAACAGGAAAATGATATAAAAAAGCGCCTTCATTTTGAAGACGCTTTTTTTGTGCCTTTTATTTAGGATGATATCCCGATTCGTTCAGGAGCTTTTGGGCATCTTTATCGGCCATCAGCTGCGGTAGCGTTACATCAGGGTGCTTATCCATATATTTCCTTACTATCTGCCAGCCCGTCCACACAGCAAGTTTCGGTGCCGATTCATTCTTTTCGCCAAGGCCGGGAGTGAAAGGGGCTTCGGTAAGATACTTCTGGATTTTCTGATAATCAGTTTCGTAAAGTAGGTTTTGCTCTAAAAAGTATCCCCAGATCTTACTTTCAAACTCAGTGCACCATTTTAGTTGTTCGGTAGTATAACGGATCTTGGTGCTATCGGCCACGTCAGGTAATACCCTGTCCATAAAATACATGATCTTGCCGTTATATATCATTTTATTCAACAGTGCTTTGTCATTGTCATCTTCCTGAAACATATCTTCACGCGCTATGCCTTCAACCACGCGGGGCGTAATATTATCAGGAGTGAACCATTTGGAAAGGTAATGTGGAAAGGCATTGGTAAGCGAAGGATAAAAGCGCGAATCGGCACCCAGGAAAAGATCTATACCTACACCAAAGTAGCCATCGCCAATGGTAGTTTGTGCCTGGAAGCCCGAAATGTAAGCATACACCCGCGGCAGGCGTTTTTGCGGGTAATAATATTTAATGTATTTAAATGCTTCGGTAAGGCTGGCATTCTGCCGGTCCATATTGGGGAAAGCCACATCGGCATCGTGCTTCAGGTCGTTATAGGCTTTACCCGCAAACACCTGGTGCAGCGCTTTAAAATAACTGGTATCCTTAGTACTGCCAACCTGTAAAATGCGTTCAATAAAATCGGGGTAAAAGCTGCCATATTGTTTTTGCAGGTACGCAGCCTGCAAGGCCATGGGTTTATTGCGCATGGCGTCAAAATCATGGTCGAACCGCTCAATTTTAACATCAGCATTGATATTGCTCACATCAATTTTTTTGTTGTGCGTACAGGCGCTTAATATCAGGCCGATGGAAAAAATTAAGTAAATTTGCTTTGCTATATACCGGGTAGGGTTCATCTTTATCCTTTAGGGCAAAAGTAATTTTATTTGCATAATGTTGCTACTATTGTTAAGTCAATAGTCGGTAGTTCTGAGTCGCAAGTTGTATTTTTTGACTAAAGGCTACTGACTAAATATATATATACTATGAAAATCGCGTTAGCACAGCTCAACTATCACGTAGGTAATTTTGAATCGAACACCAATAAAATAATCGATCATATCATCAAGGCAAAAAATAATGGTGCCGACCTGGTTGTATTTGCCGAACTATGTGTTTGCGGCTATCCTTCGCGCGATTTTTTAGAGTTTGATGAATTTATAGGCTTATGCGATGAAGCTGCTAAAAAGATAGCTGCAGTATGCGTGGATATAGCCTGTATCATAGGCCTGCCAACCCCAAACCATAAAACCGAAGGTAAAGACCTGAGCAATTCGGCCTATTTTATTGAGAATGGCGAAGTGAAAGCCGTGGTAAATAAAGCCCTGCTGCCTAATTACGATGTGTTTGATGAATACCGCTATTTTGAGCCTTCGACCGAATTTAGCTGTATTGAGTTTAAAGGCAAGCGCATAGCCCTTACTATTTGCGAGGACCTGTGGAATACCATCGAGAACCCGCTGTATGTTACCCGCCCAATGGATACCCTTATCCATCAGAACCCGCATGTAATGATCAATATAGCGGCGTCGCCTTTTGCCTATAACCATGATGAGGAGCGTATAGAGATATTGAGCGACAATGCCAGTCGTTATAAACTGCCTTTGTTGTACGTTAATCACGTAGGTGCCCAAACAGAATTGATATTTGATGGTGGTTCCTTAGTGTTTGATAACACAGGTAAGCTGATTGACGAAATGCCTTACTTTGAGGAGAGCCTGGCTTACTATACGCTTAACGATGATAATACGCTAAGCTTTGATCATCCCACAACTATAAAAGCCCAACGCCCCGGCGATATAGAACAGATATACCAGGGGATAATCCTTGGCATCCGCGATTATTTTTATAAATCGGGATTTAAGCAGGCAATTTTAGGTCTGTCGGGCGGTATTGATTCGGCTGTGGTATGTGCTTTGGCTGCCGAGGCGCTTGGGCCGCAAAATGTGATGGCCGTATTACTGCCTTCACGCTTTTCAACAGACCATTCATTAAAAGATGCTCAGGACCTGGTTGATAACCTTGGCTGTAAGCACGAAATAGTACCTATCAAAAGCATCACCGAAGCATTTGAAACAGCATTGAACCCGCAGTTTGATGGTTTGCCGTTTAATATTGCCGAAGAAAATATCCAGTCGCGCAGCAGGGCCGTTTTATTGATGGCGATGTGTAATAAGTTCGGGTACATTTTATTGAATACCAGTAATAAGAGCGAGGCCGCTGTAGGTTATGGCACTTTATATGGCGATATGTGCGGCGGGATTTCTGTTATTGGCGATGTTTACAAAACCCATGTATTTGACCTTGCGCGATACATTAACCGTGATAAGGAGATCATCCCCATAAATTCTATCGTTCAACCACCATCAGCCGAGTTAAGGCCCGATCAAAAAGATACCGACTCGTTGCCTGAATATGATGTACTTGATAAGATCCTGGCCGAGTATATTGAAAACCGTTGCTCATCGGCCGAGATCATTAGGATGGGGTATGACGAAGCAACCGTTCGCCGCGTTATCAAGCTTACTAATTCGGCCGAGCATAAGCGTTATCAAACCCCACCTATTTTAAGGGTGTCGCCAAAAGCATTTGGTATGGGCCGCAGGATGCCAATTGTGGGAAAATACCTGTCGTAACAGCTAAATTTTCACTCTTTAATTGTCAAGTTCACGAATATTGTAAAGCGTTGGTTGTTTTGTTTTAGTTAAGGTTGATTTTTCTTAAAATTGCCTATCTTTCAAACCAATGATTAAACTTTACACAATTATTTCTTTTTGCTATTTGTTGTTTGTAGCAGGCGATGTTATGGCCCAACAACCTTTGATAAGTGAGGCCGGCAAAGCCGAATTGGCCAAACTTTCAAACCAAACAAGCGCTGCTTTTAAAATATCATATAGCAAAGCAGCATCGTTGGCGCAAACACACGGCTGGACATTAACCCGCAAATCAAAAAACGGTAATTTTATTGCCTTGCAGGGAGTTAATAAACTTGGTTTTCCCATATATCTCATAACACATAATAACACAACAGCAGCAGCTACTACTGGTACCAATACCTTGCAACCCGGTGGCTCTCTCGGTTTAAACCTGTCAGGATCATCCGATTTTTTGGCTAATAAACTGGCTATTTGGGATGGTGGCTCGGTTTATAAAGCACATCAGGAGTTTACAGGAAAAAATATTACGCTTAAAAATAATGCGGCGGTGAATGACCATTCATCGCATGTGGCGGGTACAATGATTGCCAAAGGCGTTTACGCGCCTGCTAAAGGAATGTCGTTTGGGGCAACCACATTGCAATCATATGATTTTAATGACGACGAAACGGAAATGAGTGCCGCAGCAGCTAACCTGTTGCTGTCAAATCACTCATATGGTGTGGTTGCAGGCTGGGATTATAATGATTCGGCCGGCCGC
This sequence comes from Mucilaginibacter sp., assembly GCF_036383575.1. Classification (GTDB taxonomy): domain Bacteria; phylum Bacteroidota; class Bacteroidia; order Sphingobacteriales; family Sphingobacteriaceae; genus Mucilaginibacter. The sequence goes on along the minus strand of NZ_DASVOB010000048.1, from coordinate 9,326 downwards.
TGGGAATGGAATGGTTTACCCGGTGATACGGTAGATTATAACTTCGGTTTCTACGATTCCAAAACAGCTAACTGGGACAAGATCGCTTATAATGCTCCCTATTATCTCATTGTGGAGTCGGCCGGTAACGAACGTTCAAGTAATGGCCCGGCAATAGGTGAAACCTACTACGGTTATAAAAGCAAAACTGATCAAACTTTTGTAAGCAAAGGTCCCCGACCGGCAGGGATCAGCAATAATGATGGTTATGATATTATAAGTACAAGCGGTAACGCAAAAAATATCATTACTGTAGGGGCGGTTTATCCGCTTCCTTACGGACCTAAGGTCAGAGAAAATGTGGTTATAGCGCCCTTTAGCAGTTGGGGGCCAACGGATGATGGCCGCATTAAACCCGATATTGTGGGCGATGGCGTAAACGTGCTTTCGGTAGGGGTTGATAATACAACTTCGTATCTTACTTTGTCAGGTACTTCAATGGCCGCTCCTAATATTACCGGGTCGCTTTATTTACTACAGGAATATTACGCCAAACAAAACGGAGGTGCATTTATGAGATCGGCCACATTGAAAGGGCTGGTTTGCCATACCGCTTTTGATGCCGGTAATGTTGGCCCTGATTATATTTATGGCTGGGGGTTATTAAACATGACCGAAGCTGCCCAGGCCTTAACGGATAATGGTGGTAAGAGCATCGTGAGCGAAAAAACACTGACACAGGGACAAACACAAACTTACAATGTGATAGCTTCCGGTAACCGCTTACTGGCCGCAACTATATCGTGGACCGATCCGCAAGGTACGGCAACCACCGAAGGCTTGATCAATAGTCGTACCCCTAAATTGGTGAATGATCTCGATATCCGCGTAAGCGACGGCATAACCACATTTACCCCCTGGGTACTTGACCCGAACCAGCCTGGTTTGGCCGCAACCAACGGAGATAACATCAGGGATAATATTGAACAGGTATATATTCCTAATTCGGTTCCCGGGAGGGCTTATACGATTACCGTATCACACAAAAGCGTCCTTTCATCAGGTTCGCAGGCCTACTCGCTTATTGTTACCGGGGTTGGCGGAACTACTTACTGTACTTCGGCCCCGCTGTCAAACGCCGATTCAAGAGTTGATAACGTTAAACTGGCCAATATTGATAATACCCCGGCCGCAGGCTGCAAAAGCTATTCGGACTATACCAATCTTACCGTGCAGTTGGAGCAGGCCAAAACATATCCACTGAGTATTACACTTGGTACCTGCGGCAACAATTTTAATAAAGCTGCAAAAGTATTTATCGACTGGAATGCTAATGGTGTTTTTGAAGATAATGAACTGGCCGCGACAACCGGGATTATTAATGGTACCGGTACTTATAATACCAATATCACGGTGCCGGGAACAGTGGTTGCCGGTGCTTACAGCCTCATGAGGATAGTGCTTACCGAAACCGGTGATGCGTCAACCATTAAAGCTTGTGGCAGCTATAATAAAGGCGAAACCCAGGATTACCGGGTGCAGTTTTTACAAACCAGTATCGACGCGGGTGTCATTGCTATTGTTAGCCCCGGTAGCAGCGGTTCATGCTCAGCAAGTACGCCCGTTACGGTGAGGCTTAAAAACTTTGGTAATGCCGCTATTAACAATATCCCGGTAACGGTTACCATTACCGATGCCAATAATGTTACCACTACTTATAACGAAACCTACAAAAGCTCCCTGCCGGCATTGGCCGAAGATAACTTTACCTTTAGCCAGGAGTTTAACGCGGTTGCGGGGGCATCTTACACCATTACTGCCACCAGTAAACTTGCCGGAGACCCGGTTAGCAGCAATAATTCGGTAACGGCTAACGTGGTGATCAATTCCCCGGCAACTATCGGCGATCTGAGTGCTTATTATTGCACCACTACCAAACAATATGAATTATTTGGTACCGGCGACGGCACTGTTTTATGGTACCAGAATGCAACTGATGTATTGCCGATAGCGGCGGGGAGTGAGGCGGTAACAACACAGGCCCCAGTTAATAATACCTTCTATGCGGGCATTAATGATTTCACGGGCTCCATAGGGCCTGCTACTAAAAGTGTATTTACAGCGGGTGGTTATAACCAGTTCACCCCTTATATAACCGTAAATACCAAGGTGCCCTTATTGATTAAAAGCGCCCGCCTTTATATTGGTAACTCTGGCAAAATAACCTTTAACGTGGCGAATAGTAACGGGCAGATCGTATCGTCAACTACCATAAATGCGGTTGCAACCCGTACTACACCGCTGGCAGGCGCGCAGGCCGATGATCCTAATGATCAGGGACAGGTTTATGATCTGAACCTGTCATTGCCGGCCGCCGGTGATTACCAGATCTCTGTGGATTTTCCAGACCAGGCCACCATTTATCGTAATAATGGAGGGGTAACAGGTTATCCGTTCAGTATCGGTAATATATTTAGCATTACCGGTAACAGCGCCACTGCAACCAATGGTGATACTGCGGCTTATAAAGGTTTCTATTATTACTTTTATGATATGAAGGTGCAAAGCCTTGGCTGCGCATCCGCCGCACGTAAAGCAGTTACCTTAAGTAAGCCGGTTATTACGCAAACCAATAATACCCTGAACTCAAACTTTACCGATGGTAACCAGTGGTTGTTAAATGGCAACGTAATAAGCGGGGCTACTGCTGCAAGTTATGACCCGGTACAAAGCGGAAAATACCAGGTGCAGGTTACATTGGCAAATGGCTGCGTAGCACAGTCGGATAACTTTGTTTATGCGAGAGAAGGTGTTACCGGAAGCAAAAGCGAAATCGGATTAAGTGCATTTCCGGTGCCGGCAAGTACCAATTTGAATGTGGTATTTACGGCCAAAGAAGCCACAACCCTGAAACTATCATTGGTTAACGCATTAGGCGAATCCGTTTACCAGGGCGGGCAACAAAATATTGATGAGGGTAATTACAGCACTATTCTTAATGTGAGCAGGCAAACGCCGGGAGTGTATGTGCTGAGGGTATTGCTCGGGCAGAAGATCTATTCGCAAAAAGTTATCATCACCCGTTAAGCAGGTGATGATAGCTTTTTCAACTTTTTAGAAAGTATATTTTAATCCCAGGCCGGGTGCGATATCAAAAAATGGACCTCTTGCCAGTTCAAGTCGTGGGTTAAGGTCAAGGCTGATAGCAATTGGAGCCGAAGGGATAACATATTCCAAACCGATAACAGCATCAGCACCTATCAGGATGTGTTTGCCGTTGTAGTACTCGTCGTCACCACCAAAGCGTTTGTAATAGCCGCTGCCTACCGAACCGAGGTGACCGCCAAAGCCATAGTAAAAGCTCAGTTTATCAACGTTAAAGGCTTGCTGGTTTAATTCATATAAACCGGTTAATACAGCGCCATGATCGCGGATGCCTAAAATGCCTTCAAGCGCAGTGCCTTTATCCATAAAATATTTAACAGAGGGGCCAACTTCGTATGCGCCAAATTTTAAACCTACTGCAGTTTTATAGTCCTGGGCTTGTGAGTTTTTGCTGATAAGTAAAAAGGAAAAGGAAAGTAATAAAAGGTACGTTAATTTTTTCATGCAGATGAATTTAATGATTGACAATAATGTAGCTGTAACAACAAAGTGACCAGCTTGTTTAGCTCAATTTGAGTTTTTATATTATATGCAAATAAACGGCAGAATTGCTTTTTTATGGTATTTACATATAAAAACATGGTGCATTGCTTCGCATTTTGTTGGTTTTCAGCATGAAAGAATGGTTTCGGATTGTTAAATTATGCGTTCAAATAATTTAATTTAGTGAAAAATAAATTTATATAATGGTCATCAACCGCCGTAAAGCAAGTAATTCGAAATACCTTATCCTGTTTTTATCCGCTGTGTTTTTTGTTTTATGGGGATGCACCCCGGGCCGGCTCGGTATCAACAACAGCGGCCAGTATCGCAACGGAATGGTGGTTTGCGCTTATCCTGATGCCGCGCAGGTAGGCGTGGATATATTGAAGAAAGGCGGCAACGCGGTTGACGCTGCGGTAGCCGTACAATTTGCTTTGGCAGTTACGTTACCTGAAGCCGGCAACATCGGCGGTGGAGGTTTTATGGTTTATCGTGCAGGTGACGGCAAAACAAACACACTCGATTTTAGGGAGAAAGGCCCCGGAGCGGCTAATGCTAACATGTACCTCGATTCGGCCGGTAATGTAGTACCTGATATGAGTTTATATACCCACAAGGCATCAGGCGTGCCGGGATCTGTTGACGGCATGGTTGAAGCTCATCGGAAATACGGCAAACTGAAATGGGCTGACCTGGTGCAGCCCGCCATTAACCTTGCCCGCAACGGCTTTAAAATAACCAAACACCTGGCTAACGATCTTAACCGCACCGCCGGGCAATTTAAAGAGCTAAACCCCGGTAAAAACTACTTGGTGAAGGACGGGGAATGGAAAGAAGGCGATTTGCTGGTACAAGAAGATCTCACCAAAACATTTGAACAGATCCGCGATAAAGGCCGCGATGGATTTTATGATGGCCCGGTTGCCGATTTATTGGTTGCCGAAATGAAACAGGGCAATGGCCTCATCACCAAAGCCGACTTGAAAAATTATCATGCCGTTTGGCGCGACGCGCTTATTGGCAACTACAAGGATTATAAGATCATCACTATGCCGCCACCATCAAGCGGTGGTATAGCTTTATTACAATTACTGAAATCAGTTGAGGCTTACCCGCTGAAACGCTGGGGCTACAACCAGGATTCGACCATCAGGCTTATTGTTGAGGCTGAACGCCGGGTGTATGCCGATCGTTCTAAATACCTGGGTGATCCTGACTTTTATAAGGTACCGGTTGATAGCCTGCTTGAGCCGGCCTACATCACATCGCGCATGAAAAGCTTTAGCTGGGATGCTGCTACGCCAAGTACCAGTATCCAGCCGGGCTCATTTGTTGGCTATGAAAGCGACCAGACCACCCATTACTCTATTGTTGACAGGGAGGGCAATGCAGTATCTATCACCACAACTTTAAATGACAGTTTTGGTTCGAGGATCTTTGTAAATGGCGCAGGGTTTTTGCTTAATAACGAAATGGATGATTTTAGTTCAAAACCGGGTGTACCAAATATGTACGGACTTATCGGCGGCAAAGCCAACAGCATCCAGCCGGGCAAACGGATGCTATCGTCAATGACCCCTACTATTGTTGAAAAGGACGGAAAACTGTTTATGGTAGTAGGTACCCCCGGCGGTTCAACCATTATTACCTCTGTTTTTCAAACCATACTCAATGTAATTGAATTTAACCAGGGCATGCAGCAGGCCGTTGCCTCAAAGCGTTTTCATAGCCAATGGCTGCCCGATGAGGTAGCTATTGAAAAAGGCAGTGTTGACAGCGTAACCGTAAACAAGCTGCAGAGTAAAGGATATAAGATCGTAGCCAGGCAATCCATTGGCCGGGTTGATGCCATCCTCAAAACCCAATGGGGCTACTACGAAGGCGGTGCTGACCCGAGAGGGGATGATACGAAGATGGGTTTTTAAGTTTGCAGTGAGCGGTTTACAGTTTGCAGTAGATAATAAGCTATCCTGCTTTTAGTGAACTGCAAACCGCTCACTGTAAACTGCCAACTAAAATTTGCGTAATCAATAAGCATTTCTTACGTTTGGTATGCATGCATAATAATGAAAAACACCAGGAAACTATTGACTATTTTATAAAAATAGTATGGCAAACCATGGCTAACCGGTATAACCAACTGGTTACGGAGTTTGGCTTTACACAATCAATAGGTTACCTGCTCATTAATATCGACGAAAAGGAAGGTACTACCGTATCGCAGGCGGCTGCCTTGTTGGGACTTAAATCAACCAGCTTGTCGCGTATGCTTAGTCAGCTTGAAACCACAGGCCTTATCTATCGCGAAAGCAATGAGGGGGATAAACGCTCGGTTAAAATTTACCTTACCCCGCTCGGTAAGGAAAAACGTCACCAGGCCCGTGTAATAGTACGGCAATTCAATAACTACCTTGATGCCAACATCAGCGAAGCCGATAAGCAACACCTCATTGAAACCCTCAAAAAACTGAACAAGCTTACGGTTAATTATAAGCCATAAGAAGGCATTTGCGCTACGCGTCATTTTATACAATAAATACCAAAAAGAACCGTCATTGCGAGGTACGAAGCAATCCCCAATTAGTAGAGCAGCTGAGCAAGTTACGCTGTACACTTCGCGATTGCTTCGTAACTCGCAATGACGGGGAGAAAGGCTTATCGATATAATGACCCCATCACCCACACTTTTACTTAAAATTGAACGTTTTACCTTCAAAATACCCCATAAGTGGTGTTTTAAACGGTGCCTGCTTTTTATTAATTGTTAAAAAGTGTTAAGCTGCCGTTTTTCTATTTTAAAAGAATAAATTTGCCCTTTGAATTGATGAACAGAATTCTGATAGTCTTATTGCTTTTAGGCGTTATTGCAGGTGGTTGTGTAAAATCATCCGTTAGCCCGGTGGTGCAGTATAATAAACAAAAAGCAATCGATAGCGCTATTATAAGCGATTACCTGGCTGCTAATAGTACATTAAAAGCCAAAAAGATAGATACCACAGGTGTTTATTACATAGTAAATGATGGGGAAGAGGGGACAGGTAATGTACTTTATACCAGCTCAACACAGGTTACGGTTGGTTTTACCGGTAAAATACTAACATCGGGTTTTGTATTTGCGCAAACAGATCAGTTTCACCCCACTTATGTATTGGGTAGTGTAATAAAAGGCTGGCAGTTAGGTATCCCGCAGATAAGGCCGGGAGGTAAAGTTCGGTTGCTGATCCCATCGCGTTATGCTTACGGGCCATATGCACAGGATTCGATACATTTACCGGCAAATTCGGTGCTTGATTTTCAAATTCAATTGTATGGCGTAACCAATTAACATCGCCTGATAAAAATGAATAATACAGGCCAGAGAAGCAATAAGCTTTGAAGGTTATAAAAGACAAATTATAATAGATGAAACAAACAATTTTTACGCTCTTAGTACTTATCTCTATAGGCCTTATATCATGCCGGAAAGACAAGAACGATCCTGGCATTAAGCAATACGACGATACCCAAATAAAGAATTATATAGCGGCAAACAACATTACAGGTATGCTGCGTGATACTACAGATGGTGATACTACCGGTATTTATTACAAGATCCTTTCGCAAGGCCGTGGTACACCGATGGATTATTCAGACCAGATCTCATTTGTATTCACTATCCGCACACTTGATGGTAAGTTTATATCGGTTGATTCTCTTAACACGAACCATTTTTACGGGTATTTGGGCCATGTTAGCAATTCGCTGCCAAAAGGTTTGCAGACAGCCATCCATAACCTGATAAAATATAAGGGTACGGCAGCAAGGGTTATCATACCATCGCATTTGGCTTATGGCGTTAACGGCTATGGGTCGGGCAGCTCAAGTAATGCCAATACCCACATTGGGGGGAACCAAAGCTTGGATTACTATATTAACGTGGTTTCAAACCAGGAGGTTTATGATGACGCTATCATTACTAATTATATCAAAGCAAAAAGTCTGACCGGCTTTACTAAAACGGCCGATGGTGTATATATCAAAGTGGCTACACCTGGTACCGGTTCAGATCAGATCAATACCGACTCTTACATAACATGCACCTATTCGGGCAAATATTTAAATGATACTGTGTTTGACAGCACTTCTTTACAAGGGGCTACCTCTTCATCCTTTACGGTTAGCGATTTAGCAAAAGGTGTACAGGAAGGTTTAACCGGGCAGGTAGCCGGTTCCGCAGTATCTATTATAATACCATCAAGGTTTGGTTATGGTACTACGGGCAGCGGCACCTCAATAGCTGCAAACGTTGTCCTGTATTTTGATTTTACAGTAGCTACGGTCACTAACTAATAATAATTATTTAGCCAGCGCTTTTTTAAACGCGGCTAAGCATCTGTCGCGCGCGGCAGCATGATCAACAATGGGTTTTGGATATTTGCTGAAGTCGGCATATTCCGGAACCCATTTTTTTATGTATTGAAGCTCCGGGTCGAACTTTTTAGTTTGCGCATCGGGGTTGAAGATCCTGAAGTACGGTGCCGCATCGGTACCTGAACCAGCCGCCCACTGCCAGCCGCCCACATTGCTGGCCATTTCATAATCCAGCAGTTTGCGGGCAAAATAATGCTCGCCCCATCGCCAGTCGATCAGCAGGTCTTTGCTTAAAAAGCTTGCCACTATCATGCGTACCCGGTTATGCATAAAGCCGGTTGCGTTTAGTTCGCGCATCCCTGCATCAACTATCGGGAAACCGGTTTCACCTTTGCACCATGCCTCAAACTGTGTTTCGTTGTTTACCCAATGGATCCGGTCGTATTCGGGCCTGAAAGCATGATCCATGGTATGGGGGAAATGATGTAGTATCATCATATAAAATTCGCGCCAGATGAGTTCATTGAGCCAGGTTTTATCATGGTAACTGTGTGTTGTGCGTGCCAGCTCACGAATGCTTACCGTACCGAAGCGTAAGTGCAAGCCAATGTGCGAGGTGCCTTTAATGGCCGGAAAATCGCGCTGTTCTTTGTAATCTTTGATGACGTTTTCGTAACTCTTATCCGGCAATGCCAGGCTGCTTTTTTCAAAGCCGAGATCTTTTAACGTAGGAGCAGGTAATGCGTTGGTTTGATACAGATTTTTAAAGTACTTTTTTGTGGGGTAAGCTTTTAAATAAAACGGCTTTAGCGTACTGTACCATTTGCGCTGATACGGCGTGTAAACGGTATATGGTTTGCCATCGTCTTTCACCACTTCGCCTTTTTCAAATATTACCTGGTCTTTATAGGTTTTAAAGGGGATGCCATGCTTATGAAGCTTTTCAGCTACCTCGTCATCTCGTTGAATTGCGTATGGCTCATAGTCATGGTTAGTATAAACTTCGGTTATATTATATTCTTTAATGAGCTTATCCCAGGCATATTGAGCTTTAGCATGTACTATAAGCAGGCTGCTGCCTTGTTTGTGAAGCTGGGTCCTTAAATCTTCAATAGTTTGATGGATGAATGTAACACGGGCATCATCTTTATCTTCCAGTTGGTCAAGGATCTCTTTATCAAAAATGAAGACAGGTAAAACCGGGTTGCCGCTTTTAAGGGCATGATAGAGCCCTGCATTATCATCAAGCCGCAGGTCGCGGCGGAACCAGAATAGTGTTACCGGTGTTTTATGATCCATAAATTTCAGTTAGCGCCGCATCGATATCGGCATATTTAAACTTGAACCCG
>NZ_DASVOB010000047.1:0-9337 GCF_036383575.1 Mucilaginibacter sp. | reverse complement strand
GGGTTGAGGTAAGCCGTTGCCGGTGTTGGCAGCGGCAGCTTCCGCGGCGTCCATGTAAAACCCATCGTTCCTGAGCCCCCATATGGCGTCAAGTGGTTTCCCCTCGCGTTTTTGATAGGAATCGGCAAAAAACTCCGCCCGTTTAGTGGCCTTCGTATTGTAGTAGGTCGCGGTTGCACCCAAAGACCAATCTACGCTGCCGGAGCGCTGGTGTAAATTCAGGCTCAGGTCAAAGCCTGTCCGCCTGTCGCCGTCATAATTTACGAAGGGAATAAAGGAGGAGTTAAAGACAGAAAAGTAACTGGGGAACAATGTTGTACTTTGAATGGCATTATCAACAAGGTCGCTTCTAAAAACGTTAGCCGAGAATGAGATCATATTTTTAAACAATGCGCCCTCCAGCCCGACTGACAGTTCTTTTCGTTTTGCGAAAGTAAGCGCATTGTTGCTGCCACGGCGGGAATCGGTTGTCTGTGCAAGTGTTCCGTCGTTCCAACCGTAATAAGATCCTTGCTGAGTATAAATACTTTGATACAGGAAGTAATCGGGAACATCCAGGTCTGTGTAGATGATCCCGCCTGACGCGGTAAGTTTAAGGTTGTTGATGAAAGCTATTTTCTTTAAAAACGGTTCTTCGCTTATCCGCCAACCGATAGCAGCGGTAGGTGAAAAACCATACGCCTTGTCATTAGAAAATTTGGGGGAATAAACCATCGCCCCCGTAAAATCCAGATAGTATTTTTGCCTGAAATTATAGCCCAGCTGCAACCCTGAATTTGAATTTGTTACATTTTGATATATAGCGGATTGAGACTGACGGAACGCAGCCCCCATCAAAACGGCCGACAGGTTATGCTGCCCGGCGATGCTGGTCTTGTAATTAAATTGTCCGGAAAAGGATATGGTTTGCCTGTACCAGCTATCAGAAACATTTTGTATCCCTGACTTTGTATCACGGCCGAAGGGAGTTAAAGAGCCTATAACATCCGTTCCGTTGTACCTTGTCCAATTGGGTTGATAAACGGTATAGCCATTACTGTAACCCTGGTTATAGCTGTTTCGATAGTCTACCCCCAGGGTGGTGCTAAAGGTTAAACCTTTCAATATGCCTTTCAGATCGGCGTCGACACCGGTAGTGAACTGAAACTGCCTGCTTACAAAATTATTTGAACCGCCGGCGTAAATTGCGGCAAACGGGTTAGTCTGGTCCAGTTGCGTCCCGCCGAGGAGGTACTTACCGTCAATTATATTTGAACTGGCACCGGCGATCAATTGTGAAGGCTCATCAGATTGTTCGATGAGGCTCAAGGGGATAAGCGGTGTAAAGCGATATGGCCTTAAATTAGCAGCGCTTCCCCAGTAATCGGTGTTAACCCCTCTGCCGCTGTAAAATACCGCGCTGACATCAACCCGGGCTTTTAATACGCTGGTTAAGTTCATATCGATATTTCCGCGCATATTAACCCGGTCGCTTGAATTGTTATTCTTCGCCGCGCCAAAATTCAGCAGGGAGCCTGCAGACCAGTAACCAAAATTGGTATAATAGCGCGCACGATCGTTACCGCCGGATATTTCAGCCGTACCATCGTACCTTGCGAAGCTGCTTTTCAGGTATTCCCTGGAATAATAATCTACGTTCGGATACCTGTAGGGGTTCTTTCCAGACGCGTGGTTATAAATGGTTTCGGTAGTGTACAACGGATCGAGGCCATCATTACGACGAGCTTCATTGTAAAGCGTCATGTACTCGGCCGACCCCAAATATTCCGGATAACTTTTTGGAACGTTTACCCCGGCATTTACACGAACATTTATCTTTTGGCCATCACCGCTGCCACGTTTTGTCGTGATCAAAACTACACCCTTCGCTCCCCGGCTTCCATAAAGAGCGACGGCCGATGCACTTTTTAAAAATGTTATCTGGTCAATTTCCGAAGGCATGATGTTATCCACTTCGCGCGGTACGCCGTCAATCAAAACGAGATAACTGTTATTACCCCTGATATTGCCATGGTAACCTGCGGCGAAGGCTTCGATCCCTTCAAACCCGTATGTTGTATAGTTTTTTTCAAAAATCGACTTATAATCGACCGTTGAAACACCGCCCAAAAGATCTTTCTCCTGAACTTTTCGAAACGCTACCTGTACATATTTCTGTTCTTTGACGAGATCAATGACTTTTAAGGTATCCGAAGCAACGCGTGTGACCGGGATGTATCCGTTTGCCGAAATTGTCAACAAACTCTTTGAAGGGGCCATCAGGTTAAAGCCACCTTTGTCGTTTGTTGCTGTTTCTATGTTTCTATCATTTTTGATCCTTGCCCCCTGAACAGGCTCTCCATTCTGTCCGTGGACAACCGCGGCTATATTTATTTGGACGGCTTCCTGGCCCCTGGCTACACCTGCGATCAGGGTAAACAGGGCACATAATACCGTCGTAATCTTTGAATATTTCATTTCCAATGTTTTTAGTTTTTGTTTTATAAAAGCAAGGATCATTACCACCCCGGATTTTGTTTAAACTCAGGATACATGTTCACATCGGCGCGCTTCAATGGAAGCCAGTAATGCTTCTCGGTAAATGGCCTTTGAAGAATTGTATGCTCGCGCAGGTTAAGTACCCGGTTTTCTTTCGGATCTATTGTAGGGTCCAGCGGGGCCGCCCGATCAAACTCGATCGATGTTTTTATAGTGTAGGGAAGGTTGATCAACATTAACCAGCGGCGCAGGTCGGTAAAGCGGTGCCCCTCGAATGAAAGCTCAACAGCGCGTTCCCTTCTTACTTCTTTCATAAATTCATCGGCTGAGCCCAGAAATTTAGCTGCAACATGATCAACACCGGCCCTGTCCCGAATGATGTTGATGGCATCAACCGCTGTTTTTGAATAGCCCGGGTCTTTTCCGGTTGGCGTGTTATAACCGGCAGTACACGCCTCGGCGTACATCAGGTATACATCCGCCAGGCGCATGTAGGGAACTTTAATATTCAGGTTCTCACCGTAAGCATAACCCTGATCAAATTTGTTAGAGGTAATGGGGGTAAATTTATATAACAGGTAACCGGTCCTGCTGGCTACCCGTTCGTCGCGGGAGCTACCGCCGGTAAAGAGGTTTGCATATCTGTAATAATCCGCTACACTGGACGGCAAGGTGCCTTTAACCAGTTTCACCCCATCAAAAGCTATGTCATTATAAAAACGGGGATCCCGGTTTTTCCATGGATATTGTGGATCATAGCCCGATTCCGGATCAGCCTGCGCTATATTCTTTATTGGCAAGCCATTTTTCATCCCATAGTAATTGACATAGTTAGCAGTTGGCGTGAATACCACATTACCTTCTTCAATGACCGGTCCCGGGGTGTATTGCCTAGCGGTACCATAGGTTGAACCATGTGCATCCCAGTAAGGCCCTCTGAAAATGGCTTCAGTACCGTCATCTCCGCTGCCACCCGGTATTTGCCAGTTCTGGCCAAAAGTGTAGAAATTGGTATAGTACCGATTGAAGGGCAACAATTTATAAGGAGCCTGGCCGCTCTCGCAATATTTCAACAATTCTGCGAAGGCCGCAGCTGCCTTTTTACATAATTCGGGATCATAAGCACGGTTTCCGGTAGACTCGTAATTCATGAGCGGGCTTCCAGCCCATAAATAGTTTTTGCCTAAATAGCCTAAAGCCATGATCTTATTGATCCGGAGCTGGTTTTTACCGGGTGTTTTGGATCCGGGGCCGGTATTATCCCAGTTTAGTGGCAAGAGGTCGGCTGCTTCCCTGAGATCTTTTGCTGCAAGTTCGGCACACTGCTGGTATCTCAAGCGTGGATTTCGCAGGTCCTGGTCGGCCGGTAATACTTTATCAATATAGGGCAGGCCGCCAAAATACTGCATCAATTGAAAATGGAACCAGCCCCTGAAAAACAACAACTGCCCCTTGATGAGATTTCGTTCCTCATCGGTCGCATTGGTCATAAGGTTCATATTTTCAAGGCCAAGATTTGCCTTTCTGATGCCGTACCAGGCAAGCGGCCATAAACCTTTGGAGAAACGATCATTATTTGTGTTGGCATTGGCTGCATCCATCCAGCCTGCACCCCAGCCGTCAAATTCTTTTTGCCAGCCCCAGAAATCACCATTATCCACTTTATTTATAAAATGAAAGTTCAGTGCTGTCGACATGATCTCATCTTCTCCCCAGTTCCAGCTATTGGTCCAATAGCGGTTCGTAAAATCAGGGATACAATTGTATAATTCTTCGGTATATCCCTGAAAATTCGTAAAATCTTTGAAGGCAGTCTTTTCCGAAACTATTGAGTCAGGGCTTCTGTCCAGGTATTTTTTACAGGAAGTTATAGTGACTAAGAAAACCACTCCCACTAACTTGTATAATTTTATTTTTCTTTTCATGACGATCTTTTTTAGAAAGTAATATTCGCACCGATGTTGTAGCGCTTTACGGTTGGATAAGCTCCCTGCGAAGCCCAACCCTGTCCTCCTGCACTTTGATAATTGGCTTCCCGGTCATCAGGCATCTTACTCCAGACAGCTAAATTGTTACCGTTTATGTAAAGGCGGATCGTAGACATGCCGGCCTTCTTCACCCAGGGTTGGTTAAAAGTATACGCGATCTCTGCATTTTTTAAGCGCACATAGGAGGCATCATACAGGTAACGGGTGCCGTCCTGATAACCGCTTGGTGTTGATGCCCAGCGTGGCATGGGAACGTCCGGATTGGTATTTGTTTTTGACCAATAGGTTCCTTCGTTGAAGGCTACCGTATTTTGCCCGCTAAATGTTGGCAGCACAACAAGACGTGACACGTTGTTTACGCCATAGAATTGGGCGAAAACACTAAAATTCTTCCAATCAAAACCAATGGTGGCGTTATAAGTATTTTCCGGGTTGCCGGTGTGACCGTAGGGCACATTGTCGCTCGCGTTTATTACCCCGTCGGCGTTATAGTCGAGGATATAATAATTTCCGGGAAGCTTTTGATTGTCATTATCACCGTGCGGGGTACTGGCATATAATTCATCCCAGGTGTTATAATACCCCGCGCTTACATAGGAATAGTTTTGAAAAACCTGCTTTCCTGTACTCTTTTGATAATCCGGCAGGAGTTCAGGGATATCGGCGACAATAACTTTATTTTGCGTGTGCGTAAAATTGATGTTAGACCATAGGCGAAAATTGGGGCCCAGGAATTTGCTGAACCGCAATTCAACCTCAAATCCGCTTGCGTCTACCCTGCCCTTGTTAGCGGTTGGAGCGTTTGCACCAAAATAGGAAGGAATGGCACGGCTACCGCCGGAACTGAGGATATCCGTTCGGCGATCCCTGAAAAAGTCGACACTTCCGGTAAGCACATCGCCAAAGAACCCGTAATCCACACCGATATTGGCCTTTGTTACTTTTTCCCATCTCACATTTGGATTACCGACACTTGTCTGCCTGTACCAGGTATAGTTACTTGGCTCCGCCGGGATTCCGGATGTACCAAGCGGCGTGTTGCCACCAAAACTCCATTCCGATAAATACGCAAACCGGGGCGAGCCGCTATCATCACCGATCGTGCCGTAAGAGCCGCGCAGCTTAAGCATGCTTATGAACTTCAGTGGCTTCAGAAATTTCTCTTCAGACAACATCCAGCTTGCGCCCGCTGATGAGAAAAAAGCAAAGCGATAAGCCGGCGCAAATTTTTCAGTTCCGGTATAGGCACCATTATATTCAAAATTGTATCTGCCGTTATAACTATAAGTGGTCCGGAACACCCATTCTTCACGATAAGAAGGTATCACGCTTCCCTGGGCAGTTTGGTCCCTGTTCCATAGCCCCATAGCAGTAACATCCTGTTTTCTACCGATCTTAGTCGCATAGTTAAGCTGTACCTGGGAAAACATCCGCCGTTGTGTCGCACCGTTATCAACGGCCCCGCTACTGGCAAGCCAGCGTTCGCTGTCCTGGAATCCAAACTGTGTGCTGGGATCTTTATCTATCGAATAACTGACAAGACCTGTTTGCGGATCGATATATTTTCGTTGAACGGGATTATTGATATCGTTAATACCCCTGCTATTCTCGATAAAGGTATTGTCAACCGACAGTGTTCCTTTCAAGCTCAAACCTCTCAATAATTTACTAAGGTCCTGCTCAAGTATAAAATCGGTTGTAATCCTCGAAGTGGTTAAATATTCCTGGCCGCTTGTTGCCAAAAGCATCGCGGAATTGGTCCCCATACCCGAATTGGGGGCATAATACCCCCACGAGCCATCGGCGTATTGCGGGATAAACAAATTGGGGGCAGTGTAATAGGCAGCGCCCCAGGTATTATATTCATTGATGGTTATCCATGGACGTTTCCGTACCGCTCTTGATCCCGCGATATTTGCGTGGAACATGGTAGATGGGGTGATTTGAAAATCAAGGTTGCTGCGAAGGTTCAGGCGTTGAAAGCCATAGCCAGCTGTATATCCACGGCCACTCTTGAAAGTTTTGAAAAGGTCACCTTCAGTCTGGTAATCGGCACTTGTAAAATATTTGACCGATTTAGTTCCTCCGGTGATATTCAGGTTCACGTTGTATGACATCGCATAGTCCTTGAACAGCGTATTTACCCAATCTACATTCGGATATCGTTCCCGCTCGGTTTCATTTGCCGGAAATCTATATTTGTTAATGATATCCTGCGGCATATAATCGTTCCAGGCCGATGGCGTGAGTGCCAGTTCATTTTCGATTGCCCGGTTCCTGAGCTCAAACATATCATAGGAATCATACTTTGACGGCAACTTAGATACGGCCTTCATCACTGAATTAGCAGAAGCACGGATCTCAGCTTTTCCTTCCCTCCCACGCTTTGTGGTAATGAGAATAACGCCGTTAGCACCCCTTACGCCGAACACAGACGTAGCAGAGGCATCCTTCAGCACAGATACGGATGCGACCGAGGCTATATCGATATTGGTCATTGAGCGTTCAACGCCATCGACAAGGATAAGCGGGCTTGCATTGTTCCAGGTACTTCTCGCCCGGATCAAAATCTGCGGATCTTCTTCACCCGGTAACCCGGTACTGGCGGTTGTGATCACGCCCGGTAGGTTGCCTGTTAACGCTGCACCGAGGCTGGATACACCTCCTGTACGCTCCAGTGTTTTGCTGTCAGTTTGCACTATAGCGCCAACCACGCTTTGTTTCCGCTGTTTTCCGTATGCAACGTTTACAATAACCTCGCTCAGCTGGGCTACATTATCTTTCAAGTTAACTGTCACAAAATCCCTGTCCTGCACTTCTACTTCCTGGGTGACCATCCCGACAAAATTGATCACCAATATTGGTGACCTGCCACTGACTCTGATGGCAAATTCACCTTTGCTGTTGGTCTGTGTGGCTGTGGTTGTGCCTTTCCACCGTACGGTGGCGCCTACGATCGTATTTTTCTGCTGATCAAATACCTGCCCTTTGACAATTCGTGATTGCTGGGCAAATGCAATATTTGACAGAAACACCAGTGCCAAAACAGTCAAACAAAATAACCTGACTGCACGGCCGCCGCGTTCAGCCCCTGAATTACGGCTTTGCACTTGCTTATATATTTTCATCATAAATATTTTTCGGTAACAGCATCCCGTTCCAGGCCATCGCCATGGCATGTTTGAAATTGCAATTGGTGAAATGATCTAAAAACGTCGTCCCCTGACGTAAGCCTGACGCGTGTAATGGTTTCTTCATAATTCCTGGTTTAATTCATTGCGAAATGGTGATAATGACCAATTCAAGATCGCACGGTAGTGCACTGTCAGAGCCGGGGCGCATTAAAAACAATCTTCGACTTGTTTTCGATGGCCGGAACCAACCTTTACCCCACAACGAAGCATGGCGACCTCAAGGTCATTGAGTCTTTTAAAAAAACATTGTATTGGTTGATAATTGGAGGCAGTTGGCAACTGCCGGTTAAGGCCTGAGAAATGGCTGTATCTCCCCGGCGATAAAGATTTGTTTAAATAAAGTAATGAGCCATAGATTAATAATTTAGGTTAAGTGATTGGGTTTATTAAAATGGTTTTTCCGCACATGGTCTGCGGATATTGGTCCGAAAAAATCTGAAGCCTGGGGCCCGGCCGATACTTTTAAAAGAGTGCGAGACAAAATGCCCTGCAATACATTTAAATAAGTATCAGCAGCCCGGAAGTTTGATTATTTCCTTGCCGTCAAAACTAACTGGCCGCAAAAAAAAGGGGGTGCTGAAATGTTTAAAAAACGGGTAAAAATGTTTACGGCAATTTTTTTGAGGCAGAGCGCCATGTGGTAATTGGAGGAAGTATTTACGAAAGGAAAACAAAAACCGGTTTAAAACAAATGTGATCCCGGATGCGATTTCAGTTTGAAAAAAAATCAAAATGCCAGGAAATTCCACAGAAACCGGAATTAAAAAAGCCCTTTTTGGATGTCGCCTTTTAATACAAGCTTTTTATAAATTACTACAACAATTTACCAATAGCCACCCCACCGATGGGCTTGTTTCGTATTGAAGTGCCTTCATGCTTTCCTCGACCAAACACCTTAAAACAAACAACGCAATACACTATATATCAATTAATTAAAAACAACAACACAACAATCAACCAAACTAAATTTGACTCCCGAATGCTGTATTTTTAATTTTCAAAACGGGAAAGCCGTGCTCATCTGCAGTTTTACCATTTAGGCTCAACAACGATCTTTTTGTAACTTGAAGCGAATTTTTCAACACCACCAATTATAATTTCGGGTAGACAGCCACACCGTATCGCTCATTAAAGCAAGGTCACTGGTTAGCTGTTGTTGCTCAACAACTATTAGTTTAACTAATGACCATACTGCCATACAGAATAATTAAAATTTGAATAAGAAAATAGCATACAATAGTTTCAGTATCACAAATTCACCTGCCAATAATCCTGCACCAATTTTATCACAATGAGTTTTTACCAGAAATTCCGGAGGCTCCATAACTGCCGTCATCATTGTACCATCCTGCTTATTTTGGTACTGTCTTTTTCCACGCGGGTGCTTTGCCAGCAAAGTAAGGTCAGCTTTAATAATCACACAGTGAGTGACGGGCTGTCATCGAATACCGTATTCGACATTATTAAGGATAAGTACGGATTTATATGGATCGCAACTGAAGATGGCCTTAATCGTTTTGACGGCATCAATTTTAAGGTTTACAGAAATAAGAACGACGATTCAACAAGTTTACGCGCTAATCATATCACCGTAACGTACGAGGACCGGTTAGGACAGTTATGGATAGGTACAAGCGGAGGCGCATTAAGCCTGTACAACCGGAAAAGTGATGCTTT
>NZ_DASVOB010000046.1:0-5458 GCF_036383575.1 Mucilaginibacter sp. | reverse complement strand
CCGAAATATCTACATCCATATCCCATGGCTTAAGGGCGGGTAAACCCAACGCCACACGGCGTTTTTCGGCCTGCGCCCTAAGAATTGGAACTATTTCAGTTTCAATGGCAGCGTGGAAAGCATAGCAATCCTGTGGCGTGTAATCAAAACGGCCTAATGCCTGGAACATATAATCGCGGAAGTTTTCAAAGCCGGCATTAGTTGCTACTGTATGGCGAAGCTTACGCAGGTGATCAAAAAGTTCGTTCAGCTTTTCCTTATCCTGTAAACGGCGGCTGGTGATCTTTTCCCAAACTTCCTGGCGTTTGGCGCGGTCGGTACCTTTTAAAAATACGGAGGCCTGTTCTAAAGTAAATTCCTTATCATCAATATGAACCGACATTGCACCGGTGGTCGACTGGTATTTCTGTTGCTCCACCTGGATTTCGGTTTGTACAGGAATGTTTTCCTCGCGGAAAAGCTCCAATGCTTTTTTTACAGCGCGGAGGAATACAAAGTATTTCTGGCTGTCCAGTTGGTCTACATATTTGCTGGCAACCAGCTTTTTGTTTAATTCGTTGCTGAATGGGGCGATTTTAGGCTCAATTTCGGTAGCGAAATATTGAAACTTTTGCAGCAGCTCTTCGCTGGTTGTATCGCAGGTCATGCGGATATAACGCCATGCAAAATCTTCTTCTAACGCGGCTTCAAGCTCACTTTTATCGCGTAGCCATTTCTCCAGTTCTTCAACCGAATTAATAGGGCGATCTAACAGTTCTTTATAAAATGGTTCAAGCGTTTCCCATTTAATATCGAGGGAAGCGGGGATATATGTTCTTGTTTTTTTGTGGATCATGATTTTTAGATGTGCAGATATGCAAATATGCGGTTTTAGTCGGAAAGTCCGCAAGTCGGAAAGTCCGTAAGAAAGTTATTGACATTAAATAGAAAAATCCGAAAGCTTTTTCAACTTTGGGACTTCCGGACTTTTCCGACTCAACCCTTATAAAGTATTCTTCGATATTTCGGTTATACCATCCTCGTAGCTTGTTGGTTTAAAATTGAATGCTTTCTCAAACTTGCTGCTATCGAAAATATAATCATGATCATATTGGTAATACATTTCTACGGTACCCATTACCACTTTTTTAAACAAACCAAACATCCACAGCATTACTTTATTAACGCGCGTATATTTTGGCTCAACTTTGTAAACTTTAGCGGCAATATTTAAAAACTGTTTACCGGTGATGGCTGGCGGAGTAGGGAGGTGCCAGATCTGGTTGCCGCTGTCGGGATCCTGACCAAGCATGAACATGGCTTTACCTGCGTCGGGCACATAAATAAAATTGTGTTTACAATTAGGATTGCCGATCCATTGCGCGTTTTGTTTTTTTGCGTAGTTGCTCAGTACCATCATATCAATAAAACTGTTGATTACTGCACCATAAAAATCAGGTGCGCGGGCAATGGTTGCGTTGATGTTGCCTGCTTTAACTTCGTTCATCAGCATATCGGCAATGCCGGCACGGATCTCACCTTTAACGCTGCTGGGTTTGTAGGGTGTTTCCTCGGTCATGGCGCCGTTAACCAGTCCGTACATGTAAACGTTGTCAAAAAATATCAAACGCGCTCCTGTGGCTTTGGTAACGTTGATCACATTTTGCATGATCACCGGCCATTGCGCCCGCCAGATGTCCTTGTCATAAACCAGGCCTGCAACAAGATAAATTACTGTTGATCCTTTTGCAGCAGCCAGCACTTCATCATAATTGAGCAAGTCGGCTTTTTGCCAGGTTACTTTTGGGATATTATTAGTGTCAACCGGTTTGCGGCTAACTAAACGGATGGTTTCGTTATGATTGATTAATTCTTTGGTGAGAGCGTTCGCTACCGGGCCACCGGCTCCTAATATAGTATGCATGATCTTTTTCGTTTTGTGTATAACAAAGGTAGGCGGCCTTTGTAAATCAAAACGTTAACAAAAGATAAGGAATTAAGGAGATTTGGGATTTATTTTCGATTTCGGATTTCGAATGTTGGATTTCGGATTTAGCCGGATGTTTGAATCTTTATTTAGCTTTTTGCTTTAAGCCTTCGGCTTTCAGCTTTACCAAAACCTTTATCCTTTTACCTTTCACCTCCTCATCAGGCGCTTATCTTCATGATCCTTCTTCTGATCCGCGACAGCGAAACCGGGGTTATGCCTAAGTAATTGGCAATATAATGTTGGGGAATGCGGTAAAGGGCTTCGCCGCCTGTTTGTAATAGATCGCTGTAGCGTTCTTCTGGCGATTGGGTGATGAAAGCGGTAATGCGTTCTTCATAACAGATGAGGTAAAGCTCGGCTGTTAACCTGCCGAAGCGTTCCATTTTAAAGCCGAGCAGTTCATTCATACAGGCTTGCTGCAAACCTTTGTGGCTTAAATTCACGATCACCGAATCTTCCAACGCCTGGATATAGTTTGCGGCCGGGGTACGGGTCAAAAAGCTTTTGTATGAGCTCAGCATTTCGTCCTCGAAGCTGAAGTAGCCAGTTATTTCCTCGCCATCTTTAACATGGTAGTAGCGTACCGCACCTTTTACTACCAGGCCGATATGATCGCACACTTTGCCTGCCTCTACGTAAAACCTTTTCTTTTTTAAGGTATCTACAGTTAAGTATTGCGACAAAGCCTGCCACTCTTCGTCAGTAAGCGGAACATATCTTTCAAAATATTCCCGAAACTTTTGAAGGGCGCTTAGTGGATCCATATCCTGTCGAGCAAGAACAATACAGCAAATACCACACTGGCAATACCGTTGGTTGTCATGAAAGCAAAGTTAACACGGCTCAGGTCGTTTGGCTTTACAAGCAGGTGCTGGTAAATCAGCATGGCGCAGAAGAATGCGATACCGATGTAGTACAGGAAGCCGACGTGGGTTTCAACAGCCGGCATCATGATAAATATAGCCGAAAGCACGTGTAAAAAGGTAGATAGCCTTAATGCATTTACTTTACCCAGGTAAGCCGGGATTGAGTGTAGATTTTTGCTGCGATCGAAATCTTCGTCTTGCAGGGCATAAATAATATCAAATCCACTTACCCAGCACAATACCGATAATGAAAAGAAGATAGGCGTAATAGCAAATTGCCCGGTAACCACCAGGTAAGCACCGATAGGGGCAAGTGATAAACCCAATCCCAATACCAGGTGGCAAAGCGCCGTGAAACGTTTGGTTGCACTGTAACCCATCACCACAAATAAAGCTACCGGCGAAAGGAAAAAGCAAAGCCTGTTGATGAACCAGGTTGCCGTAATAAACAGCAGGCAATTGATAATAACAAACGTTAAAGCAGCCCGCGGACTGATCCTTCCTGCCGGAATATCACGCTGTTTGGTGCGTGGATTTTGAATGTCGATGTCCCTGTCCAGATAGCGGTTAAATGCCATAGCCGAATTGCGTGCAAATACCATACACAGCACCATCAAAACCAGCTTAAGCCAGTCGAAATGATATTGGGTTGTAGTTACCGCCAAAAAGAAGCCGATAAATGCAAACGGCATGGCAAAAATTGTGTGGGCAAAGGTTACTAAGGATAAGTATTTTTTCATGGTTTTATTATACTCAGGCCGGAGGGTTGAACAACGGCACTTCAAAGTGCTGATTTATATTACTTATAAATGCCAATATCTCTTCCCTGCCGAGCTGTGTTTCGGACGATGTGATAAAGAATTGTGGCATTTCTTCAAAAGTAGCCAGCATTGCTTTGCGAAATTTAGCTACATTTTGATCTGTTTTAACTGAAGACTGTTTGTCGGCCTTGGTAAATACCAATACAAATGACAACCCTTTTTCGCCAAGCCAGTTACAAAATTCAACATCTATCTTTTGCGGCTCAAGGCGGCTATCAATCAGTACCATTACGCATTGCAGGCTTTCGCGCTTATCCAGGTAGGTATGGATAAATTTATCCCATTTGGCTTTTTCTGTTTTGGACGCACGGGCATAGCCATAGCCGGGTAAATCCACAATATACCAGCCTTCGTTGATCAAAAAATGATTGATCAGCTGCGTTTTACCAGGGGTTTGCGATGTTTTGGCAAGTCCCTTTTTACCGGTTAATGTATTGATGAGGGATGACTTGCCCACATTTGAGCGCCCTATAAACGCGTACTCCGGTTTTACCGGTGGAGGCAGTTTACTAATCTGGGTATTGCTGCAAATAAAGTCGGCCGATTTTACGATCATTCTGCAAAGGTAGTATTTTTACTTTATGCACTCACTGTAGGAAAATGCCAACATAAATGGCGGTTGCTTATTTATAAGCTTGTTTTACAATAAGAAAACAAAAAGTAACGCAATAATAGTTAAATTTGATGTTTAAACATGTAATATTATGAACGATTATAAAATACCCGCCCAAACCCGAATTGGTCACGTACATTTAAAGGTAAGTGATCTGCAAAAGTCGCTTGATTTTTATTGTGGTTTGCTGGGCTTTGAAAAAATGGTAATGTATGGCGATCAGGCCGCTTTTATATCAGCAGGCGGTTACCATCATCATATTGGTTTAAATACCTGGCATAGTAAAGGTGCTTCGCCAGCACCGGAATATGCACCTGGCTTGTACCACACAGCTATTTTATACCCCGAAAGAAAAGACCTGGCAATTATCCTTAAAAGGTTGATCGATGCCCGTTACAACATTACCGGCGCATCTGATCATGGGGTGTCCGAAGCTATCTATCTGAATGACCCTGACCAAAATGGTGTTGAACTTTATTGGGATAGGCCGAAAGAGCAATGGCCTGTTGATCATGAAGGCAATTTGACCATGTTTACCCGCCGGTTAGATATAGAGAATTTACTGCAACTCGCTAATTAACAGGTTTTAGCAAACAAAAAAACTCATTGCGGGTTATATATTCAACGGGGGATCAAAAGATTTTTTCTTTCCCGATCATTGGGAGGTGGAACGGCGAAGCAGTCCACTGCCGGCGATATTGCATGGTTGCTTGCAGTGTAAGGATTGCTTCGTACCTCGCAATGAGTTTTTCAAAAACTGGTATACGCGGGTACGAAGCAAAAAGTTATAAATTTTATAACTCCTTTATTTTGATGTTTCTGAAATAGGCTTTGTGCCCGTGGTCCTGCAGGGCAATCAAGCCTGTTTTCGCAGTACCATAGTCAGGATAATCTTTCCATTTACCTTCGGCTTTTTTCTTTTTCCAGTCGTCGGTCCAGGCTTCAAAAGCTATGATCTTTTTACCATTGAGCCAGTGTTCAACATGACCGTTGTTGAAAACAATCTTGCTGGTATTCCAAGTACCTACCGGGGCTACTTTTTTCAACGAGTTAGGCAGGTACATAGCATAATCGCAGCCGGTTTTTTGCCAGTCTTCCAATTTTTCAGGCCAGCCGGCGTCATCAATGATCTGGTATTCGGGACCGGTTTCATAGCTGGCGTGGTATTTCGGATCTTCAACTACATGGT
>NZ_DASVOB010000045.1:0-2557 GCF_036383575.1 Mucilaginibacter sp. | reverse complement strand
TATGGCGACCTGCAATGGAAAACCATAGCCGCTGGTATTAAAAATCCGTGGTATGTAATTATACATGATGATAAGCAAACAGCTTGTTTCGGCGTAAAAACTGGCGCTAACAGTATTTGCTGGTGGGGCGTTAATGCCGACAATATTGAGCTTACTTTAGATACAACTTCGGGCGGGGTAGGCGTATTGCTGGGCGAAAGACAACTACACGCTGCGGATATCATAACCACTAACGCTAAACCCAATGAAGATACTTTTGCAGCTACCCATCGCCTTTGTAAAATGATGTGCGAAAAGCCGCGCATTCCGAAGCAACCGGTATATGGTATTAACGACTGGTATTTTGCATATGGCAACAACTCGGCCGAATTGATCAAAAAGACAACCGCCATGATGGCCGACCTGGTTACCGATCACAGCAATAAGCCTTTCTCGGTTATTGATGCCGGTTGGGCTACCTATTCGCCATTATTACCGGGCGATGGGGGCTGGAACGATGATTTTTCAAAGCCAAACGATAAGTTCAAAGATATGCATGCCCTTGGCGATGAGATCAAAAAAATGGGTATGCGCCCCGGCCTGTGGATGCGACCGCTTTGTGCCAAACATGATGAAAAGGCCAGTTTGCTTGCACCAAAGATCCCTGGGAGGAACGATCCTAAAAGCCCAACACTCGACCCAACAATCCCTGAAAACATAGCGCGGATCAAACATAATTTTGATGTATACAAGCAATGGGGATACGAAATGGTGAAGCACGATTTTTCAACCTATGATATTGCCGGTCGCTGGGGTTTTGATATGAAGGATAGCTTTACTTCGCCTGGCTGGCATTTTAACGACAGGACGAAAACCAATGCCGAGATCATCCTGCAACTCTACCGTTCCATCCGCGAGGCCGCAGGTGATGGGATCTATGTGATCGGTTGTAATACTATGAGCCACCTTTCGGCCGGAATATTTGAGATGTGCCGTATAGGCGATGATACCAGCGGTCATGAATGGGCGCGTACCCGCAAAATGGGTGTTAATACCCTGGCTTTCCGCCTACCACAGCATAACGCCTTTTATGCAGTAGATGGTGATTGTGTAGGCCTTACCACAGATATTGAGTGGAAAAGGAATAAGCAGTGGCTGCAATTATTAGCCGAAAGCGGCGCACCGCTGTTCATCTCTGGTCAGCCCGAAGCCATGGGCGAAGAGCAAAAGAAAGCCGTAAAAACAGCATTTGCGCAGGCCGCCAAAGTACAGCCGCTTGGCCAGCCATTGGATTGGATGGAAACATTAACGCCTGCCAAATGGAAACTGAACGGCAGGGTGGTTGATTTTGATTGGGCGTAGGGAGGCTATTTTTAAGATAGTATAAAGTTCTTTGTCATCCTGAGCGATAGCGAAGGAGCTTCTTCGATATGCAGAACTGCTATGCAGGGTGGAGAAGATGCTTCGTTTCTACCGATGACATAATAAAAATGGGTGTCATGCTGAGCCTGTCGAAGCATGGTGGGCAGGGCCTCTGTGCACGACCCTTCGACGGGCTCAGGGTGACAGTCCCTCTTCACTTAATAGATCCCAGACTTACGAAGGTTTTAAAACTTCGTAAGTCTTTCCCCGTTTTGTTATTCACTCTTCAAAGCGCGCCGAATTTTCAAACCCACGGCAACTTTTTTTAACTTGTCGTGGATAGGAGCGAAGAAATTCCCTTGTGCATTCGTAACACAAAATAATTTGCAATTAACTGTTAGGCGATTAAAAAAATATAACGATTATTGGCGCGTGATAAAAGTGTGGCCTGACATGTTTTTACTGACATTGTTTTGTCAGTGTTCAACTTTTAAAAACACGTGTTCAATTAAATATATCGGTAAATATTAAACCGCTGTTTATCAGTTTGTTGTTTATTTTGTTGTAATTAACTGAACACTTAAGTTGCTGACTGTCAATGCTGAGTTTTTTTGAGCTGTTCACACTTTTAAAATTGAACACCCCTGTTTTTGAATATTAAACCTACGATATAAAAATGAGTGATACCAATACAAGCAATACTTTCAGCATGATCAATACTATGCGCTGGTATGGTCCTAATGATCCTGTGAGTTTAGCCGATATCAGGCAGGCCGGCTGTACAGGCGTAGTAAGTGCCCTGCACCAGGTACCTAACGGCCAGGTATGGACAGTTGAGGCTATTAACGAACGCAAGGCCATTATCGAAGCAGCCGGCCTTACCTGGGATGTAGTTGAAAGCGTACCCGTACATGAAGCCATCAAAACGCAAACCGGCGATTATCTGCAATACATCGAAAACTATAAACAAAGTCTTCAAAACCTGGCGCAAAGCGGCATCCATATCGTTACCTATAACTTTATGCCCGTACTGGATTGGACCCGTACCGATCTGGGCTTTACTGTTGAGGATGGTTCAAAAGCCCTCCGCTTTGAAAAAGCCGCCTTCATAGCTTTTGATGTATTTATGCTGCAAAGGGAAGGGGCAGAGCAGGAATACACTGCCGATGAGCTTGCCCGCGCAAGGGCCCGTTTTGAGGGTATGAGCGATGATGAC
>NZ_DASVOB010000044.1:0-6042 GCF_036383575.1 Mucilaginibacter sp. | reverse complement strand
GCAAGCGGGCTCTTAAAGGCCCCAAGGGTTATACGGGGTGTGTAATTTGCCCTGTTTATTCCGCTAATATCTTACTTCTCATCGCAGAGCACGTCATCTCATTTTTTTTCAGGAGAATCCTGATGGTTACTCGCAATGACGTGAATAGAGATTGGCTTGGTGTACGTCCGTCCGTATACCTGTGTTACCACGCTTAGGGACGGGTAATGGACGGGGTTGTAATGACACTGGTGAGTATGCAACCAAAAAAGCCATTGAGAGACACGAGTACGCCACGCTTTAGCCCCTCTCTGCACACTCGCGCCGGGGAGGGGAACCATTACCGAAGTTTATTAACTTCGGTTTTTAAACAACATAGCTAATATTAAATTGATAATTTTGGTTTAAGAACAACGCAAACACTAAACCATGAATATATTAAAAAAGTTATTCGGCAAAAAAGACACAAATATTGAAGAAGTGCCTCCTGCGCCGGAAAATGTAGTTCCTGATCAACCTGAAATTAGCGAGAATACAGCCTCAATAACCGACGAAATTGAAGAAGCGCCCTTTACGCAAGAAAAGGTAGCTGCTGCTCAACCCGAAGCTAATGAACACACCCTCCCGACCGCTGAAGAATTAAAAAAGGCATTTGATGAAAAATTCAGTTTCGATCATTCTGAAGAAAACTTTGAGATTGAAATATATGATTCGATAAAAAGATATTATTCAAGGTCAGACCTTGACATTAGATTTAATTTAACAGATGCAAACGGCATAACTTACAAGCCACATGAAGCTTTTAATGCTGTATTTAACGAATGGAAACAAATTCGCTCCAAATGGGACAGGCGTGGACTATTATTTAGATTTTGGGATGAAACGGAATTTAATAAAATAGGAAAATGGCAAATTATTGAACGCTATAATAACGACCGTAAACCTGTGGAGGCCGGGGAATATTTTAGTGAAAATGTAAAGGACGACGATTTGAATAACGCTTTGATATTGGTTGCAATGGCCAAAACAAACAGGCTTTTATCCAGATTGGAAAAAGCGCGGAAGATTATCGACTATGCCTTTGAGAATGTGCCAAACCACCCTAAAGTAAGGGTTGAATATGCTAATATTTTGCACCTTCATGGAAATGAAAGCGACAAACAAAAGGCGCACAATTTGATTGATGAACTATTAAAGGAAAAGATTGCCGCCTCAGATCAAAAGACAATAGGGTTGCTCAATTATTTCTGTTTCTCAAAAGATTATATTGATTCATCAATTTTTGCAGCTTCATTTTTACACGCAGGCAACGCCGATTTGAAAGCATGGAATTTGTTGGCCGAAGAATATTACTACTGCCCGGTTTTTAGGCATGAACATGCAGTGAAATTGACAAATACCAACGAGCCTCTGCTTGCTCTCGCAAAATTAAATTCGTTGGCAAATGAATTTCCCTGGTACGAACAAGGCGTTATAGCGGCGATAGACATTATAAATCAATTTCGTTCGCAAATGAATAATCCCCGATTTATGGAGGATGAGTTAAAACAGCTAAATCACTATCTGTCGGTACACAAACAGCGTGGTGCTGGTATTTGATGTTTTGAATATTTAACAGCGCATGAGGCTATCTTTTGGCTTCGGGATTAAGTTATAAACTTCCCCCAACTGGCGCGAGTATGCAGCATAGGGAAAAACGTGGCGCACTCCTGACTTTTTAAGCAAGTTCGCGATTGCTTCGTACCTCACGATTGCGAGGTACGTTGATAAAACCTATAACAAACTAAACATTAGCAAGGATAGGCTTTGTTTCAAATTACTATTTTACAATTTCTTTTTAGGTTTGTTAAAAGCATATGAGTGGCAAAGTAAAAAATTACAGATGTTGGTTTTTAATTAATCAGAACCGGGAGCAACGCGACTATGAACCGCTTGAGCAGCAAGCTGCAAAAGTATTTCTTAGCTTTATTGAAGGCAGGGACTATGGCGGCAATATTGATCTTTTTAGATTCGACATCTATATTGAGCCGACAATTAACTTAGGGTTACACGAGGATGGTGTTTATACAGGTTGCGCACACATTTCAAGTCATGTTGATCATACGGTTTTCAATCAATCAACCGAAATCGAAAGGATTTCACTGATGTTAAATGCGTCGTTAATATCCATAAAATACCTCGCTCAAAGAATGACAATACCCAAAGGGTTTGAAGCAGACAAATTGTATAGCGACTATGAAAACTATCTCAAAGAGGAATCACACCTGCTAAATGATAAACAGCTGAATTTATCTATTATAAAGCCTTTTAATAACCTGCGGTTTAATTTTGTTGTTACCACCACCGTTGAAGTAAAAGAGAAAAACATTCATTACAAGCTTAACGACGTAGAAGATTTTGTCAATAATAACCTATCCGGGATAGATTTCGGTACATCGGTGCACGCCTTTCATTTAGGATATGAGATAGCCGACTCAAAAGGATACATGCAGCATCATGCAGAAACCGCTAACCTTAAACGTTATGGCGCCAAATACCTTCTTGTTGTTAAACAGTTTGATTATGATGAATTAAAGCAGCTTGATGTGCATGGTCAATTTAAAGTGCTGAAAAACAAAATTCTTGAAGCCATATCAGACATCAGCAGTTTAAACAAAAAGCCTAAGGATTTTAAAAGCCAAAAGTTTTTTCATGAGATGACTGCTATATTAAGCGATTACGAGAAAAGATATATCATTAGCTAATATCGTTAAACACAGACTGAAAATCCCCCCTACCGCAGGCGTCCATAGCTTTTAGAAAGTGTTTGACACGGGGTGACGGACGGACGACGAGCATTAATTAGATTCCTTGTTGATAGGCCACACGCGTTGCTGATTTCTATCAGATATAAAAATGCCCTCCGGCTATCCGAAGAGCATTTTTTGTTTAAACACTACAGCAGGTTTAGCGATAGCGTAACCTGTGGGGCGCACCGTATAAGCTTCCAGCTTAAGCGGCGAAGCTGAAAGCTTCGATCATACTTAACCACGGGTTACGCTATCGCTAAACCCGCGGCAGATGTTATTTTTCTTAAATCTTGACTTCTTGATTCTTGTCTCTCAATTCTCATTTCTCCCCTACTCCGTTTTCAAACTCTTCACCGGGTTCATCAGTGCTGCTTTCACACTCAGGAATGATACCGTTGCAAAAGCTACCAGCAATACCAGGAAAAACGGTATAACAAACAGGAAGGGGTTGATATCCATCCGGAAGGCATAAGTTTGCAGCCATTTACTGATGGCATACCATCCTATCGGTGCCGAGATCACGAACGACACCACCACCAGCAGGGCGAAATCTTTATACAACAACCTTAAAATACTGTTTACCGAAGCGCCGAGTACCTTACGGATCCCTATCTCTTTAGTGCGCTGTACAATGGTGTACGATACCAGGCCAAATAAGCCCAGGCAGGCCACAAAAATGGCTATGCCGGTAAATACGCCAAACACCTGCCCAAAGCGCTGATCAGTTTTGTATTGCTTGTTGAAAAACTGGTCTAAAAAGAAATAATCAAACTGGTCGCCGGGGAAGAAGGCGGCCCATGTTTTCTTGAGATCGGTAATGGTTTGGGGCATATTGGTGGTGCTTACCTTTACCGATACTTCTCCCCGCACGTCGGGGATACAGCGGAAGATAATGGCATCATAAGCATCATGCAGGGATTGCTGGTGGAAGTTATCGGCCACGCCTACTATGGTATAAACCTGTCCCCAAAAATCAATGCGTTTGCCAAGGGCATCGGCAGGTTTGCTGAAGCCCAATTGCTCAACAGCTTTTTTGTTGAACACCACGCTGTGCGGGTCATCGCCAAACTCTTTGGAAAACTTACGACCGGCTACCAGTTTAATATCATAAGCGTTCAGATAATCATAATCGGCACCGATGATACGGTATTGCTTGCTGGTGCTTTGATCGGAGCCTACCAGCTTAATACCTCCGGCATTCCAGCCCACAGGTTCGCCGGGGATAGAGGTTGACACGGTTACGCTTTTAACGGCAGATTGTGCCAGGCATTCGTGTTTAAACGAGCTCATGCTGCGGTAAAAGGAATCTACCTTAACCAGCGGTGCTTTGATCACCAGGGTTTGATCAATCTTCACCCCTAACTTTTGGCTTTGCATATATTTAAGCTGCCTGAATACGGTAAGCGAGCCTATCAGCAAAAATATAGAGGCCGCAAACTGAAATACCACCATTGCCTTACGCAATATCACTCCCCTTGGCGATGCCAGGATCTTGCCCTTCATCACCTCAACCGGCCTGAAGGCTGACAGCACAATAGCCGGATAAAAACCGCTGAAGAATGAGCCCAGCACAAAGATCCCCAAAACAGCCAGCCAAAAAGCGGCTTTGGTAAACAAGGTGAAACCCATCTGTATGCCCGAAATATTGGCAAATGCAGGCAGGCAGGCCATAATGATGAGCAATGCAAGCCCAATAGCCATAGCGTTAAGCATCATGGCCTCCAGCATAAACTGGGTAATTAGCTGCCCCTTTGCCGAACCAAGGGTTTTACGTACGCCAACCTCTTTAGCCCTGCCAATACCACGGGCGGTAGCCAGGTTGATATAATTGATCCAGGCAATAATGATCACAAAAATGGCAATACCTAAAAGCAGGTACACCGATTTGCCGTCGCCATTGGGCTGAAACTCCAGCATGCGGTTGGAGTACAGGTGGATGTCCTTTACCGGCTGCAGGCTATAAACTCCCCCTTCGCCCGATCCGGGGTACTTGTCGTAAGCCTTTTTCACTATCGGGATAAACTTGCCCTCCAATTTACGCGGATCAACGCCTGGTTTTAGCAACAGGTAAGTGGTACAGCCGTCGTTTAGCCAGGCATTATCAATATTGAAATTTTTATTAGGCGGATTTTCTTTAAGCAGCGTAGCATACGATTGCATGATATCAAAATTCATGTGCGTATTGGCAGGCATGTTATTCATTACGCCTGTAATTTTAAGCGGCTTATCTGTATTAATATATAGGGTTTGCCCAACCGGGTTTATACCGGGGAAAAGTTTATCGGCAATTTGCCGGGTAATTACCGCGGTGTTAGGTTCTTTAAGCGCTGTGTTAGGGTCGCCATTTATCAGCGGGAAAGTAAACGTTTTAAAGAAAGCCTCGCTTACATAATATACGTTCTGGATCACCATTTTTTGCTCCTTGTAGGTAGCAATGGTTTGGCCGGCACCTAAAATTTTCACATATTCCTCAATTTCGGGAAGCTCGGTTTTAAAGGCAGATCCCGGCGCAAATGCCCCGCCAGCCCATTGGGTGCTTAACTTACCGTTGTTATACCTGTCCTGATTGATGCGGAAAACCCGGTCCTTTTTGGTGTGGAAATCATCGTAGCTCAATTCAAAACTAACGTATTGCAGTATAAGCAGGCATGCAGCCATGCCAATAGCCAGTCCTACTATATTGATAGTGGAGAAAGCCTTGTTTTTAGATAGGTTTCTAAAAGCAACCAGCAGGTAATTTTTAAGCATAATTGTGTGATTTATACCTGATAATTAGCCAATTACGCGCCACAATTACAAGCAATTGATTATCAATAAATTACTCCAAATCACAATCTACGAAAGTGTTCGTTTTCGCACAGTGATTGTGCGGTTATGGTTTTTAGAGATTAGAGGTTGGAGGTTGGAGATTAGAGGTTAGGTTAATTTTCGTTTCCCTGGCGCAAGTATTGTGTGGTTGGAAGAGCGGGGCTTACTTGTGCCCTCTGCATTAGAAAGGCTTTGAGGTTCCGTGTCCACACAATTAAAAAAGAGTTGGGCACAGGGAGACGGACGGACGACTGTTTAAAAAAACGACATTGCGAGGTACGAAGCAATCGCGAACTGTACAGGGAGCACTTGTTTACCCGCTCTGTAAGTAGGGGATTGCTTCGTGCCTTATAATGACGTGCATGTAAATCATTCATAATCAAGCTGCATTTTGGAGAGTAAGACCGAGTTTTTGAGCTTCTTTTTGCAGACGAGCAAGCTTTCTTGCCTTTTGTACTTCTGCATC
>NZ_DASVOB010000043.1:0-16560 GCF_036383575.1 Mucilaginibacter sp. | reverse complement strand
TCTCTGACCTCGAACGACTATGCCTGTAGTCTTCAGACTACAGGAAATAAACATTGCTGATCATTATGTCTGTAGTTACAAACTACAAACATAATGATTCGAGGTCGGAGACCTCGAATAGCTGATTGACTGGTATTGATGCATAGGTGATTAAAGCCGGCTGTTCGGGGCGAAGGCCTTGAACAGCCGAACTTATGAACAACTACATATAAAAACTTATAAGTATTTTCGCGTTGTAGGAACAATGGAAATACTTAGCCTGATAGAAAAATACAATGATCTTGGTATAGCCGACGTGATAGATCACGACCGATTTAACCTCATCTCTATCGACCATCACTCCACCCGGATAGAAGGATCAACATTGACTGAGGTAGAAACCCAGGTGTTGATCAACGAAGGACGTACCCCCAACGGAAAGCCATTAGAAGAAAGCCTGATGGTAACGGATCATCATGCAGCCCTTCTTTTCACAATCGCAAACGCTAAAGAAAAAAAGCCATTATCTGTATCTCTGTTACAAAACATCAATGCTTTAGTGATGAAAAACACGGGCAAGGCATACAATACCATGCTCGACACTATAGACTCGAGTACCGGCGCCTTTAGAAAAGGCAATGTCACTGCCGGGGTTTCTTATTTTCCAAACTTTGATAAGGTAGAACGCTTAACGAATGAGCTCGTAACAAAACTGAATGAGTCTATTAACTCTCCCCTATCTGTTTCTGAGCAATTGAATCTCTCCTTTGATGCTCACTTTAATCTCGTCAGCATACATCCGTATTATGATGGCAATGGCCGGACATCACGATTATTAATGAATTATATCCAGGCACGGTATAGTCTTCCCCTGGCAATTGTGCGAAGTGAAAACAAGGCAGCTTACATCCAGGCATTGATTGATACCCGCCAACAGGAAAACATTGAAATATTCCGCGAGTTCATGACTGGTGAATATGCATTTTTACTAAACCAGGAAATTGAAAAGTTTGAGGAGATGAAAAAGCCATCAAAAGGAAAAGGCTTCACTTTTTTATTTTAACGTTTCTGTTCATTTGCTGTTTCTTCATCCTGACTATATCCGTTTACATCCAACAGCCGCCCCATCCTTTTAATCAGTTTTTGCCTGTTAAAGAAATCATCAAGCAAATACGCGGGAATAAAAAAGATCATCCAAATAGTAAGGGTTGTAAAGTCAGAAACCTCCCGATTAAAAGCTACCAAAGCAATGACAACAATCACCAGTGATATAAAACCGGTTAATGAATAATAATTGGATTGTCGTAGTTTTAGTGCAAACCCATACTGCCTGTAGTTCATTTTAAACGCAAATGTCAGTATCGGTATAAATAAGAAGAAAAACACAATCTTCATTAAAAAATTGAGCCCTTCAGTTACATTTCGTTCAATAAAAGTATTTAGCTTTTCCTCCCGCTTGATATTGTAGCTGTAAATATCCTGTTCAGATACCTGTCTATCCGAAAGCTCCTCAACAGCCACGGCAACAGCAAGTTCAGTGTAATTGGTTTTATTATTTATAATTTCCAATAGCTTGTCTGTGGATAGTTTTTTATACTTCTGCTGTAAGTCTTCTTTTGTGATCATTTAGGTTTTGCTTATTCAAATCAAATATAATATTTAACCCATATAAATTGATGCTTGCCATTTATGATATTTCATCCCCGCGTAATAATCAGCTATTCAATTATTCTGCTATCTCGATATTTGATATATTAGCATAAATGAATAAGCTGATCACTTACCTTTTTGTATTTTTCTCCATTCAGCTTTGCTCCTGCCATACCGATAACTCTTCCGATCAGCATAAAACAGTTTTCAATATTAACCTGGAAGAAGGCCTTACTTCGCTTGATCCTGCTTTTTGCCGCAACCATTATACCATCTGGATGGATAACCAGCTTTACAATGGCCTGGTACAGATCAACGATAGTTTAAAAACCATCCCCTGTATCGCCAAAAGCTGGGAAACATCGACAGATGGTTTGCTTTATACCTTCCACCTGCGCAATGACGTTTATTTTCATGACGACCCTCATTTTGCAAATGGCATAGGTCGCAGAGCGGTTGCATCTGATTTTGTTTATAGTTTCGGCCGGTTGATCGATCCAAAAGTAGCCTCGTCCGGCTCATGGATCTTTAGCGATAAGGTAAAGGATAAAAGCGCGTTCATGGCCCCTAATGACAGTACTTTTCAGGTCAGGTTAAAGCAGCCCTTCGCGCCATTTTTAAGTCTGCTTACAGCACAATATTGCTCTGTTGTCCCCAAAGAGGTAGTAGAGTTTTATGGGAAGGATTTTAGAAGCCACCCGGTTGGTACCGGCCCCTTCCGGTTCAAATATTGGAAAGAGGGCGAAGTACTGGTATTTTTAAAAAATGAGCATTACTGGGAAAAGGACGAAAAAGGTAATCATCTCCCCTACCTGGATGCCATCCGCTCCACCTTTATTGCCGATAAACAAACATCCTTCCTTGAGTTTGTAAAAAAGAATATCGACTTTTTAAATGATATCGACGGCAGCTACCGCGATGACATCCTCACCAAAGCCGGTAAGGTAACACAAAAATACAAGGGCAAATTCATCCTGAATACTGCCCCTTACCTGAACACTATTTACCTGGGGATGCTGGTTGATACAACTCTGCCTATCGTAAAAAAATCGCCTTTAAAAATACTGAAGATCAGGCAGGCCATCAACTATGCTATCGACCGCGAAAAAATGATCAAATACCTGCGTAACAGTATGGGTACACCGGGCTATGAGGGTTTTGTGCCCGAAGGTATGCCCGGCTTTAACGGCACAGGGGTAAAAGGCTACACCTACGACCCTGAAAAAGCCCGCTGCCTGCTTCGTGATGCCGGCTATCCCAATGGCAAAAACATGCCTGAAATTACGTTGGCCACAACTGTTGGCTATCGCAGTTTGATAGAATATGTACAAGGCCAGCTGGAACGTATCGGCATAAAAACAAATGTGGAGATAACCCAGGGGGCAAGTTTACGTGAGCTGATCTCCAAAAACGGCATCAACTTTTTTTATGGTACATGGATAGCCGATTACCCTGATGCCGAAAACTACCTTTCGGTATTTTACTCCAAAAACAAGATCCCTTTCGGCCCAAATTATACAGGCTTTAACAATAAAAAATTCGATGAACTTTTTGAGCAAACCTACCAGGTAAAAGACGACGAAAAACGTTTTGCCATCTACCGCCAAATGGATAACCTGATGATGGAGCAATCGCCCATCGTGGTGTTATACTATGATAAACTGGTAAACCTTTATCAAAACAACATCAGCGGCTACAGCCTTAACGGGCAAAATTTGCTGGTACTTAAAAGGGTGGTGAAGAGTTCGTTTTAGAGATTAGAGGTTGGAGATCAGAGATTAGGATTTGTATACAAAAGTTTTTGAACTGCTTTGTTATTTTCCCCATTTATGATTTGATTCCAACATACGGATCATAAAAAAATCCCGGAAGGAAAACCAACCGGGATCTCTTTTATAAAGTTTTTGCAGGGTTATACACCTAACAACAACCTTGCAGGATCTTCAAGCAATTGTTTAACCCTTACCAGGAAGCTTACCGATTCACGGCCGTCAATGATGCGGTGATCATATGACAGGGCAAGATACATCATAGGGCGGATAACTACCTGGCCGTTTACAGCAACAGGGCGCTCAATGATATTGTGCATACCTAAAATGGCCGATTGAGGCGCATTAATGATAGGCGTTGATAACATTGACCCGAATACACCACCATTGGTAATGGTAAATGTACCGCCGGTCATTTCAGGGATGGTCAGTTTGTTTTCGCGGGCTTTACCGGCAAGCACAACAATGGCCTTTTCAATTTCGGCAAGGCTCATGCTATCAGCATTGCGGATAACCGGAACAACCAAACCTTTAGGGGCAGATACAGCGATAGAGATATCAGCAAAATTGCTGTATACGATCTCTTCGCCTTCAATACGTGCACCAACAGCAGGCCAGTCTTTCAAAGCTTCGGTAACTGCCTTAGTAAAGAACGACATGAAGCCTAAGCCAACACCATGTTTCTCTTTGAATTTATCTTTGTATTTACCGCGTAATTCCATGATCGGCTGCATATCAACCTCGTTAAAGGTGGTAAGCATTGCAGTTTCATTTTTAACCGATACCAAACGTTTGGCAACAGTTTTACGCAATGAGGTCATTTTTTCACGTTTCTCATCCCTGGCACCACCAGTTGAAGCTACAACCGGGGCAGCAGCCGCAGGAGCAGCAGGTTTGGCTGCCGGAACTTGAGCGCCAAGTGCATCACCTTTAGTGATACGGCCATCAACACCTGAACCTGATACAGATTTTGGATCAACGCCTTTTTCGGCTAATATTTTAGCAGCAGCCGGTGATGGAGTTCCTGATGCATAAGTTTTAGCACTTTCGGCAGCAGCACCACCGCGGGGTGATTCGTCGGCAGCGCTAACTACAGCCGGGGTAACCGGAATGGTAGCGGCAGCTTGCGGAGCGCCTGCACCTTCAATAGTACAAACAACAGCGCCTATAGCCAATACATCGCCTTCTTTAGCCAAAGTTTTTAAAACACCGGCTTTTTCGGCAGTAAGTTCAAATGTAGCTTTATCTGATTCCAGTTCGGCGATAGCTTCGTCCATAGCAACAGCTTCGCCATCTTTCTTGATCCAGCGTGATAAAGTAACCTCGGTGATAGATTCACCTACAGGCGGTACTTTAATTTCAACAGATACTCCTGATGATGCAGGTGCGGAAGCAGCGGCAACAGGTGCAGGAGCAGGTGCGTTAGCTACAACCTCAGGCTGTGCAGCCGGAGCAGCAGCTTCAGCGCCGCCATCTTCAATATTGGCAACAACAGCGCCAATTGGTAATACATCGCCTTCGTTGGCAACGATCTTTAAAGTACCGGCTTTTTCGGCAGTAAGCTCAAAAGTAGCCTTGTCTGATTCCAGTTCGGCAATAACCTCGTCCATTTCAACGCGGTCGCCGTCTTTCTTTTTCCAGCTCGAAAGGGTTACTTCTGTAATTGATTCGCCTACGGTAGGCACCTTAATCGCTAAGCTCATATTGTAGTATTGTAGATTTTATATTTTTTAAATGGACTTTATCGGGATAATTAATTAAAAAATCAATCAGCCCCGGCATCAGCCATTTTCTTTGTCGTTTTTTTAACAGCTTCTTTAACTACTTTTCCGGCAGGGGCCTCAAAAGCCTTTGAAACTATATATAACTGCTGGGCGGCATGCTGTTTAGCAAAACCGGTTGCGGTACTGCTGCCTTCTATCCTTGAAATAACGCTCAGGTTGATCACCTTATCGTTATGGAACTTACGGCAAATGTAAGGCCATGCACCCATGTTTTCAGGCTCTTCCTGTACCCAGATAAACTCAGCCTTTTCGTATTTAGCTTTGATCTTCAGGATTTGAGTAACCGGAGTTGGGTAAAGCTGCTCTACACGTACAATAGCCACATCCTTGCGGTTATCGGCCTGTTGTTTATCCAGCAGGTCATAATAAACCTTACCGGTACACAGCAGTACGCGTTTTACCTTTTTAGGATCTACGTAGCTGTCATCAATCAATTCGTGGAACTTGCCATTGGTAAAATCTTCCAGCGGAGAAACACACTTAGGACTGCGCAGCAAGCTTTTTGGTGTAAAGATGATCAAAGGCTTCCGGAAATCGCGGTGCATTTGACGCCTTAAAATATGGAAGAAGTTAGCAGGTGTGGTGCAGTTGGCTATTTGAATATTATCATCGGCACAAAGCTCCAGGAAGCGTTCAACACGTGCAGATGAGTGCTCAGGGCCCTGGCCTTCATAACCGTGAGGCAACAACATTACCAAACCATTACCGCGCTGCCATTTTGTTTCGGCGCTGGCAATGTACTGGTCAACAATGATCTGTGCACCATTAAAGAAGTCACCAAATTGGGCTTCCCAAATAGTTAAATTATTAGGGTTTGCAAGGGCATAACCGTATTCAAAACCTAAAACACCGTACTCAGATAATAAAGAGTTATAAATACTCAGCTTAGCTTCAGTGTTGATAGTAGCAAGCGGTGTAAATTCATCTTCCGAATCAACCAGTGTTAATACTGCATGGCGGTGTGAGAAAGTGCCGCGTTTCACGTCTTCACCGCTTAGCCTGATCGGGTAGCCTTCTTTTAACAAAGTACCGTAAGCAAGCAACTCGCCCATAGCCCAGTCAAACACTTTGGTTTTGTTAACCATTGCGCTGCGGTCTTCAAACAGTTTTTCAATTTTTTTGAAGAACTCCTTGTTTGGCGGCAAAACAGTTAACTTATTGCCAATTTCCAGTAACTCTTCTTCGGCTACAGATGTATCAATAGCTTTTACCAGTTCTTTATGACTTGCCAGGTGCAATCCGCTCCAGGCACCCTCAAACATGGCAATGGTATCAGTAAACCTTTCTTCAGATTTTACTTCGTCCAGCTTTTGCTGTAACTCGTCTTTGAAAGTTTTTTCGATAGTTTTTAAGAACTCAGCATTAATGCTGCCTTCGTCTATCAGTTTCTGATTGTAAATTTTAAGCGGGTTAGGATGCGCTTCGATAGCTTTGTACAACAGCGGCTGGGTGAATTTAGGTTCATCAGCCTCATTGTGGCCATAACGGCGGTAGCAAAGGATATCGATAAACACATCCTCGTTAAATACCTGCCTGTATTCCATAGCCAGGTTTACTACGTAAGCCAAAGCTTCAACATCATCCCCATTTACATGGAAAACCGGCGAAAGCACAGTCTTGGCAACGTCTGTACAATAAGTACTTGAACGCGCATCTTTATAGTTGGTGGTAAAACCTATCTGGTTGTTGATAACCAGGTGAATGGTGCCGCCGGTGCGGTAACCATCCAGTTTTTCCATTTGCAAAACTTCATATACGATACCCTGACCGGCAATTGAAGCATCGCCATGGATCAGGATCGGGGCGATCTTTGAATGGTCACCGCCATATTTAAAGTCGATCTTTGAACGGGTGATCCCTTCTACAACAGGGTCAACAGCCTCCAGGTGCGATGGGTTAGGGCAAAGGCTCAGGTGAACTTTTTTGCCGCTTTTGGTAAGCACATCGGTTGAAAAACCTAAGTGATATTTCACGTCACCACCAAAAGGTGATTCAGAATCGTAGTTTTTACCTTCAAACTCAGAGAATACCTCTTTATAGGTTTTCTCCATGATGTTGGTCAACACGTTCAAACGACCGCGGTGAGCCATACCAATGATGAACTCTTCGATACCCAGATCGGCACCATTTTTAATTACCGAATCCATTGAAGGGATCAGCGCTTCAGCTCCTTCCAGGGAGAAACGTTTTTGACCAAGGAATTTGGTTCCTAAAAAGTTTTCGAAGGTTACGGCTTCGTTCAGTTTGTTAAGCATTTCCTTCTTTTCATCAACAGTGAAAGAAGGTGTATTGCGGCGGCTTTCCATCCGCTCTTCAAACCATTTTATTTTTATTGGGTTACGGATGTATTTGTACTCCGTACCAATTGAACGGCAATAGGTATCTTCAAGTAACTGGCGGATATCACGCAGTTTGGCAGCTCCTAAACCAACTTCAACACCTGCGTTAAATACGGTATCAAGGTCGGCGTCACTCAAACCAAAGGTTTCAAGCTCCTTACCAGGGAAATAATGGCGACGTTCACGAACTGGGTTTGTTTTTGCAAACAAATGCCCGCGCGAGCGGTAGCCATCTATCATGTTTAATACGTTGATCTCCTTTAAGAAATGCTCAGGAGTAGCTTCGCCAACAGCAGCGGGAGCAATTGCGGCAGAGGCGTCTGTGTCCTTACCAAAATCAAATCCTTCAAAGAATTTTTGCCATCCGTAATCTACCGATTCCGGCTCCTGCTTGTACTGTTCGTATAGGGAAGATATGTAGGCAGCGTTTCCGCTATTTATATAATTGAGACGATCCATGTGAAACTGATCTTTAAAACGGTACAAAAGTAAGCATATACCCCTATATACTTCATAATTAATTGTAAAGAAATTTACCCATTATTGGGCTTATTTTATCCTTTGGGGTGAAAACTCAAATTATCGATAGTTGTTTTGCAGCAGATACAAAATATTTTAGTGCGGATAATACTTAAGCGCTAACCAGGTCACCGGCTTCATCAATGGATGATGGCTGCCAGGTATTCACGAAATCGGTTTTGGCTTCAAGCTCTTTGGGCAGCCTCGTAGCTATAGTGTATTTACTTTCTTTAGCGTCATTAACACCGGCAATAAAAGCCCAGTTGCCCCAGTTACTGGCCGGCGAATAATCAATAAGCTTTTCTTCAAAATAAGCTGCGCCTTGTGTCCAGTCGGCCTTAAGGGTATTTACCAAATAGCCAGCTACTATTTGCCTGTTTGGATTGCTGATAAAACCGGTAGCGTTAAGCTCATGCATGGCAGCATCTATCAGGGGCACTCCTGTTTCGCCGTTTTTCCACTTTTGCAACAGCAAACCGGCATCAGGTGCAAGGTCCTGGGCTTCATCTTTTGCTTTGATGAATTTTTGCCCGTGCTTTTTAAACATAAACCTGAAATAATCGCGCCAAAGCAATTCAAGTTTTAACAGGTTGCCATTGCCACCGTATTTTTGAATTTCCCAATACACTTGTCTTGGAGAAATACAACCTATTGACAGCCATGGAGAAAGTTTCGAAGAAAACTCAGATCCGTTACGGCCATTTTTTTGTTTTACGGCCAGATCAAGATTAGAGAAGTATTTGTGCATCTGCACTAATGCAGCTGTTTCGCCCCCTTGAAAATACTCGGTAGCACGCATATCATCAACAGGTTCATTTAAACCTAACTGTTGTAAGGTTGGCAGTTCACCGGCATCAGTAATTTCAGGAACAGTAATATGATCGGGAGTTGGTACACACGACCTAACATTACTATCACGTTCCACCTTCTTTTTAAAAACTGCGAAACTATCAGGAATATCCTTGATCGGAAAAGGAAGATCTTCCTTATGGTACATGGTATGACCAATAAAATGCTTGAGGTTAAGCCTCATTTTCCATAAAGCAGTTTCAACTTCTTCGGAGATATTGGTTTCCTCATAAGCTACCTCACGGTGATGGTAAACCTCATTTACATGATATTCTTCGGCAAGCTGCGGGATCACTTCGGCAGGATTACCAATACGGATGATCAGTTCGGCACCAAAACCCTGTAAATTTTTGCGGAGATCGTCAACAGCTTCCAGCAGGAACCTGGCCCTGAAGCTCCCTGTTTTGGGCGCACCACTTGCGATGTGTTGAAAATAATAAGGATCAAAACAATAAACCGGCAGTACTTTATCAGCCTTGCGAACAGCTTCTAACAAAATCTCGTTATCGTGAATACGCAAGTCATTTCTAAACCAAACCAGAATAGTTCTATCACTCATAGTTAAACAGGGGTTAACTGAATAATGCAGTATGCAAATTTGCAATTTATTTGCGTTTTATGCACATTTTGCTACAAGATTATGACATCACCCAAACATTTAATTATTTTATTAAACTAAATAAAAACCTTTTAGCCGTATAAAATGATCAAACCTACAGGACTGTCAGCGTGTAAATATACGTAAATACAGTTAACTAAGTTATAACGCGTATCTCGGGGGATCTTGCCCATCAACCGTTAAATAACCCTGAACCCTATTGATCAGCCTTGATCTTTGCCCTGATC
The DNA here is from genome assembly GCF_036383575.1 of Mucilaginibacter sp. Taxonomy (GTDB): domain Bacteria; phylum Bacteroidota; class Bacteroidia; order Sphingobacteriales; family Sphingobacteriaceae; genus Mucilaginibacter. Next base: position 6,825 of record NZ_DASVOB010000043.1, on the reverse strand, counting down.
ACCGAATCTTTTTGAGCCGGGGTCAGTTTGTAATTAAACTTGAACAAGGCCCCTTCAAAATCGCCATATGAAGGATTAGGAATAACGATATACCTGCTGCCAAATTCCTTCTGTAGCTTTTGCGTAGCTGCGATCCTGTTTTCTTCAGTTGGATGGTTATCATACAACAAATCAAAATCGGGCAGGTTATCGCCGCAAAGCAACAGGATATTATGCGTTTTTAAAACGTTAAGCCTGCGCGCCTCCTTGCTTGATGAAGTCGTTTTTAACAACAAGTGCTCATCATCCGCATAAGGTAAACCATACAACTGCAGGTTTTTCAACGTACTTGCCCGCTCATTTTCATTACGGTTGGTAATGTAAAATATAATAACGCCTTTTGATGCCGCATATTTAAAAAATGCGGGGGCACCCGGCACGGTATCAGCAATAGCTTTATCTGTCCACTGTTTCCAGGTGGCATCGCTGTAATCTAAATTTTGTAAGGCACGGTGTGCATCATATGGACTATTATCCAGCAGGGTTTCGTCAATATCTGTAACAATAGCCAGCGGCTTATCACCAGGTTTTTTAATTCCCTCATCAACCCTCAGCTTAGCTATATTATACGCCTGAAAGCATAGCGCTTTGTATTCGCCCGCCCGCTGCTGCCATAAGGAAGCCCAGATCTTACCATCATTGGTAATGCTGGTACTTGAAGTAGCAGTTTTTTTAACGGATGAGCAAGCGCTGAATAATAACAGGCCTGATAGTAGATAGCTATAGCTTTTTTTCATATTGGTTGGTGGGAGATGTTTCCGGATAAACTCAAATTATAGTCATGCTGCGTAGGTAAAATCCAGGGACTTTGAAGGGGAAAAATGACATTTACCCCTTTGTCATGCTGAGGTACGAAGCATCTTCTTCGCCCTGTATAGCGGCCATGCTTGTTGAAGAAGATCCTTCGTACCTCAGGATGACAATCTTTTTAATTATGTCATGTTGAACTTGTTTCAGCACCCTACACGCCCAGCGGCCATGGCATGGACTTAGCAAGTGGGATCCCGAAATAAATTCGGGATGACCACAGTTTGTTGTTACAACAACTCCGGCTTGATTTTATCCTTAAACTCCCTGGCAAATTTATTGAGTTTTGGCTGGATAACAAACGCACAGTACGACTTGTTAGGATTATCGTTGAAATAATTCTGATGATAATCTTCGGCGCTGTAAAACTCACTTGCCGGGGTTATCTCGGTTACAATAGGTTCGTCAAAAACATGCTCATTAGTAAGCGTTTTGATCATGGCTTCTGAAGCCTGCTTTTGTTCATCGGTATAGTAAAATATTGCCGACCTGTATTGCGTGCCTACATCAGCACCCTGGCGGTTAAGGGTAGTTGGGTTATGCGTTTTAAAGAAAACCAATAGCAATTCATCAAACGAGATCACATCGGCATCATACTCCAGGTGAATCACTTCGGCATGGCCGGTAGCGCCAGTACAAACCTGCTCATAAGTTGGATTTAAAACCTTACCACCCATATAGCCAGAGGTTACTGATGTTACACCTTTAAGAGACTGGAAAACGGCTTCGGTGCACCAAAAGCAACCATTGCCGAAAGTTATTTTTTGAATGTTCATATACCCTGTTTTATCAAAAGCAGTGCCTGTTTAAGTAGCTAACGATGAAGCAGATTTGAAAATGTCAATTAAATTACTAAACTTAGTGTTTAACCTTATATTAAACCTATTTTTATGAAAATTGCAGTACTAATTGCCCGCATTTTGCTGGGCCTCGTATTCGTGGTGTTTGGGTTAAACTTCTTTTTCCAGTTCCTGCACATGGCACAACCGCCCATGACCGATAAAGCACAGGCTTTTAGCGGCGGACTGTTCGGTTCGGGCTATTTTTTTCAATACATGAAAGTAATAGAAATAACCAGCGGCTTCTTTTTGCTTATCAATCGTTACACCGCATTGTTTGTGCTGATACTGCTGCCAATTTCGCTTAATATATTCCTATTCCATGCCATTTTGGCGCCGGCCGGTATACCTATAGGATTGGCAGTGATAGTTTTACAGGTATTTCTGCTGTTTGCTTATCGTAAATATTATGCGGCCATATTTGAAGCAACACCCACTGTATAAGTACGCTCCGTATTGGAAAGACTCAAAATGCCTGCATACATTGTAACAAACAACGTGTCCCAATTTTTTGATTCCCGAAAAAAATCAGAAAAAATGCCGGTGTTTCTTTTTCCGTAAATAAGACGTGTTCCATTTTTTGAATGTGAAACACTGAAACGGGTAAATCATGAAACATATTGATAATTAACTATTTGCACTTTCGACCGAGACGCAAATAACTAACTGACTACAAGGCAATAGAACTTTTAGGAATAGAAAATCAGCGTTTCAGATCCGGGCAAAAACTGCCGGGATCTTTTTGTTTGTTTTTTGATGATTTTCTGCGCTTTTTTTGAAATTTCCTCTCTGGTGATAAAAGGTGCTGACACAATAGTGCCACCATTATTTTGATTTGGAATTAGTAGTAAAAACAGCAAAATAAAAGCATAAATTGGCGTGTAAACCTTGTCTGTATGAACAAATGCGCCGCCTTAATAATTGCCTTGTTTTTTAGGCTTTCTTTCGATCATTTATCCGCACAAGACTGGCTAAAAACTACTGAGGCAAAAGAAACCAAAAGAGATACAAAAACATATCACCTTGTATCCGTCGATGGTAAAAATCAAATAGTGAAGATCATTCCCGATTATGAAAGCCATGTACTTAAAATCACTTCTTTAAAGGAAACTATCAGCATACAAGATTTTTGGGGCGTACCACCCGAAACCCGTTTATTGAACAAGCACTTTATCGAAATAAATTATGCCGTACGGGGCGGATCAAATGTGGGCTTAGGAAATACACTGATTGTATGTGTAAATGACAATCACTTGTGCCCAGCGATGTATGCTTTGAGATATGCCAACGGAGAAACGGGTGATGAACAAGAAGAATATCGTATCAAGTTAAACATTAGCGGAAATAATGTAAACAACTACAAGTTGAACGTGCACATTCATGATTACGTTAATTCAAAACGCAGCCCCGAAACAAATTATATTTATGATAACAACACCGTTTTAGCTTTTGATAAAAAGCTAAATGTTTTTTATAGCGTTAAGGATGGTTTATATGATCATTTTATAACAACGAAAAGTAAAACCAAACAGAAGGTTGCAGGTACCTTTCCAGTGATTATTTTAGGTAAGGAAACTTATTATTTTATTAATGGCAGATGGTATACCGCTGACCTTGATGAAGAAATGTTTGAGTTTAAGTAATCGATTAAATATAAAGCGTTTAAAAGTCCCTTCTGGAGGTAAGACCGCTGCGTTCTAATTTTGGGTTCTTAAAATGTGCGCGTTCAAACGTAGATACCATAGCCGTTAAGTTTATCTTGAAGCCGGTGTTCAGTGTTATCGCCGCGCCCACAGCATTTAGCAAACAAATATCAATAAGAAGTTAGCAGCCCACAGGTGTTCATCGCAAGGTCTCTAAACAATTAACTTGTGAGCCGTGCGGCGACAGCAGGCTGAACATGGGCCGAAAAAGGCTCTTAATTACTCAGAAAGTCTGTTATGTACAAAAAATGGTCGTTAAATGTAAAAGTTATCCATTTCAATACCAATATCTTCGAAACGTTAAAATACTAATCAGCAGTAACGATTTACATATAAACCGAACCTTACTGTAAAAAGCCATCAGATTGGAACCATTGACGTGGAAGTTTCAACAACCGTCGTCATGGCTGTGATGTATAACAGTAAATTTAACTGAATAAGATTTTTCAATAATAATAAAGCTGAACTCGCCCGGCGGGCTTCTATAAACCGACATAATTTTAAGAATGAAACGCAGAACATTGATTAAAGGACTCGCAGCCACTTTGCCATCGTTATGGTTAACGCGGGCATTAGGCAATAGTCTTTTTGAAGGCCAACCTTTAAACGAACCAATTGCAAACGGTCCGTTCAAACCCACATGGGAATCGTTACAAAATTATAAAACACCCGAATGGTTCCGTGATGCCAAGTTTGGCATATGGGCACACTGGGGGCCTCAATGCCAACCTGAAGCCGGCGACTGGTATGCGAGAAACATGTACCAGGAAGGATCGCCACAATATAAATTCCATCTTGAAAAATATGGGCACCCTTCAAAATTTGGATTTAAAGATGTGATCAATGAATGGAAGGCTGAGAACTGGGACCCTGAAGCACTGGTGAGCTTATATAAAAGCGCAGGTGCACAATATTTTATGGCGCTTGCCAATCATCACGACAATTTTGATTTATACGATAGTAAATATCAAGCGCATTGGAACTCGACAAAGATTGGCCCAAAGAAAGATTTGATTGGCGGCTGGGCAAAGGCAGCACGAAATAATGGATTACCATTTGGAGTAAGTGTCCACGCCTCGCACGCGTGGCGTTGGTATGAAGTGGCACAACGCTCGGATAAAACCGGCCCCTACCAGGGCATTCCTTATGATGGAAAGCTCACAAAGGCAAGCGGAAAAGGAAAATGGTGGGATGGACTGGATCCGCAAGATCTGTATGCACAAAATCATCCGTTGAGCAAGAACAGTTTAGATGATAATTTCGACGTGGAGCAATGGAATTGGAGCAATGGCGTATGTCTGCCGTCTAATGCATACATCGACAAATTTTATAACCGCACTATAGAGCTCATCAACAAATACAACCCGGATGTTGTTTATTTCGACGACGACCGGCTTCCGCTTTGGCCGGCCAGTGATGCAGGTTTACGCATTGCTGCTCATCTTTACAATAAGAGCATTAAAGAACACGGAGACCTGCGGGTAGTACTCAATGGAAAAAAGCTAAATGAAAAACAACGCAAAGCAATGGTATGGGATATTGAAAGAGGGCAAGCCAACCAAATTCAACCACTCCCCTGGCAAACCGATACCTGCATTGGCGGCTGGCATTATGACCGTGCATTGTATGAACGCGACGGATACAAATCAGCGAAAACAATCATTCAAACATTAGTTGATATCGTAAGTAAAAATGGAAACCTGATGCTAAATATTCCGGTACGGGGCGATGGTACTATTGATGAAAAAGAAAGAAAAATAGTTGAAGATATTGGTCGGTGGATGAAAGCAAACAGTGAAAGCATCTTTGCCACAAGACCGTGGAAAATATTTGGTGAAGGGCCGGCGCAGGAAGCGGCAACTCACCTGAGCGAACAAGGGTTCAATGAAGGTAAGGGGAAAGAGTTTACCTATGAAGATATTCGCTTCGCAACCAAAGACGGTATACTTTATGCTACCGCAATGGGCTGGCCGGAAGACGGAAAACTGGTTATTAAAAGCCTGGCAAGAAACAGTGAATATTTGACAAAAGAAATTCGAAAGATAGAATGGTTACCAACAAAACAATCTTTAAACTTTGAAAGAAATGAAAATGGTTTACTTATTTCTTTACCTGAAAAAGCATCCGATGACTTAACTTATGCGAATGCAGTAAAGATTTTTTCGTAGAGTATTTACAGTTAATTACATAGAATAAAAATCTTCAAATACACTGAACCCGAGCTGCCCCGGTTAACTACAGATAGGGAATAAAAAGCTTTTATGGTACCAGAACGATATTATAAGCCTGAGTTGGACGTGCTCAGGCTTTGTGCCTTTCTTTTCGTTTTTTTTACTCACCGAATGGATCTTGCACCTATCGATCCCGCGAAAAACTATTGGGCTTATCACTTAAGCCTAATTGGCGTATTTGGCGTGCCTCTATTTTTCTTTCTGAGTGCATTTTTAATAACAGAACTGCTTTCGAGGGAACAGGAGTATTTGGGTAAAATTAACGTGAAAGCTTTCTACACAAGAAGGATACTTCGTATCTGGCCCTTATACTTTACCTTCTTTTTTGGGATGGTTTTAGTCACACACCTTTCAGATAAATTTGGATATATTTCGCCAGGCACACAACTTGCATTTAGTTTATTTTCAGGCAACTGGTATATTACTTTCAATAACTGGCTTCCATCATATCCCATTAATCCGCTCTGGAGCATTTCTGTTGAAGAGCAGCTTTATATTTTACTCCCGTTGTTGGTATTTTATGTCGGTAAACGGGGGTTAAAGTTGTTTTCATTTCTTGCATTTTTAACAGCTTACGCAACTATTATATACTATGCACAAAAACCCACTGCGGGATTTAGTGGTGAGTGGACAAACAGTTTTGTGCAATTCCAATTTTTTGCGGCAGGTATCCTTTTATCCGTTTATTTAAGAGGCTGGCAGCCCCAATGGCACATAGTAACCCGGTTTGCGGTATTTATACTGGGGCTGATATGCTGGCTTTTGGCTTCAATGGCATGCGAAGTTCATGCAGATGCACCGCACCTTGAAACCGTTCCGCAAGCAATAGGTGGCTGGCTGTTGATCCTTACCGGCGTTATACTTTTCTTCTTTTCTCTATATGGGAGCCGGCCAAAAAACATGCCGGCCCCGTTAGCGTATCTGGGGCGCATATCTTACGGGATGTATGTGTTTCACATCACTATTTTTTGGCTTGTGTATCAGATATTTAAGGACGAACTGGCTTCTTTTAGCACTATGATCGGTTTGTATGAATGGAAAAACGATGTTGGCTTCGCTATCGCTTTTATCGTTACAGTTATTATATCGCTATTGTCATATACTTTTTTTGAAAAGCCGTTTCTACGACTAAAAAAGAAATTTACGATTATTCCATCAAGGGACTAAGAAGGTTGCAGGCATTTTCCAATGATCATTTTAGGTAAG
>NZ_DASVOB010000042.1:0-4746 GCF_036383575.1 Mucilaginibacter sp. | reverse complement strand
AAGATAGTTAATGAAATTTACAACTTGCTGTTTGCCACCGTTGTCATCAACAACTTCCTCACTGATTGTTCACAAAGCGATAGTGCATGGCGTTGAGTTGTTGGTGACAACACCAACAACGGCGGGGAGATTTGAATGGGGGATTGAGAGGAAGCTTTTAAAAAAATCATGTCATTGCGAGGTACGAAGCAATCGCACGGAGGTATGGCCGCTCTGTATAGCATGCGATTGCTTCGTACCTCGCAATGACATATTGTATTTCTAAATCCCTACTTCCCTAAAAAATGATCAGCGTAAACCTTTTCATCAAAGCCGAAGAAAAGGAAACCATTATCCTCAATAACCGGTCGTTTGATCATACTGGTTTTTTGCTGTAACAATTGCAGCGCATCGGTATTGGTTTTGATGCTTTCTTTAACTGCAGGATCAAGCTGCTTCCAGGTAAGGCCTTGTTTGTTCATGAATTTTTCGTAGCCTGCTTTGGTATCCCATTCCTGTAGCTTTTCGGTGCTTACACCCAGCTTTTTAAAATCCTGGAAATCGTAATCCACTTTATTTTCTTTAAGCCAGTCGAGGGCTTTTTTTACTGTATTGCAATTGGTTATTCCGTAAACTTTCATGTGGTAAATTTACTGATTAAACCAATATGCCTGTAGTTGCAAACTACAGGCATAGGCATCCAAAGTCAGAAGACTTCGGATAACATATCGAAAAAAATATCATTTAACAATTAACCATTGCCTCCGCCATTACTTTTGCCGCCCCCTTTGGTATCATCGTTATTAATACCGCGCTGGTTCTTTTTGATATCGCCATTCAGTTTGCCAAACTTATAGTTTAGCCTGATGGCGAAATGCCTGTAGCGGTTATGGTATAACGACTCCTGATCAAAGTCAACTGTATGTGTTGTCGACCGGAAAGTGCGGTACTTGCTGTACGGGTTATTAGCTACTAACGATATGGTCATCTTTTTATTCAACAACTCTTTTGAAACCACATAGGAGTTATAAATAAAATTGCTTGATTTACCCTGCAAGGTAACATCGCCGCTAAAGAAACCGGCATCCAGGCCAACACGATAGCCACCATCAAACTTATAACCGATATTGGCGAAAGCATTGCCGGTATAACCATCGTTTTTATAAAACTGACCGTTATAAGTCCCTTTTAGCCATATATGCGAAATTTGGCCATTGAGGTTAACCGTAAATTTTTTAGTGATTGAATAATTAGTATTAATGTTTAATCCCAGCGAACGGTTGCTGCCCAAATTTTGATAAGTGGTAAAAGTAACCGTATCAATATGATCGCCCATATTGTTTTGAATTAAACTGGTTACGTTTTGAATAGCATTGTTGGAGAATGCATAGCTCAACCCCACGTTGATCGATCCTTTTGAAAAGTTGCTATAGTTCAATTCAAAAGTGTTGTTCAATTCAGGTTTCAGATCGGGGTTACCTGTGTTAATGAATTTAGGGTTCGATTTATCAATAAAAGGGTTTAACTGGTAAATGCCCGGCCTTTGAATGCGCTGGGTAAAGCCCAGGCTAATGCTGCTGCTTTTCATCGACCGCTGGATAGATACCGACGGGATAAAATTATTATAGTTTTTATCAAGCGGCACACCCGTAAATTCGGCATTAACCTGGGTATGCTCTAAACGCAAACCTGCTTTGCCCGTCCATTTTTCAAACTTTAACTGGTACGAGTTATAGGCACTGTACACATCCTGGTGATAATCAAATTCGCCGGTTTGACCTGCATTTACATTATATACCGAACTGGTTGAATCTTTGTCCTCGCGCCTGTAATCGCTAAAATTGTTACGGAGGATCACTTTACCACCAGCCTCAATACTGATCTTTTTTAATGGATAAGCATAGTCTAACTGAAAAGTATGCTCACGGTTACCGGCGTTATTATACTGCCTGAAATCGGGCTGAATGGCGTTGTAATAATTAACCCTATCCGAAAACTGGTTGTCAGTAAAATTCTTGCTCGGCCCGTAGCTGTATTTGTACGATAAAGTAAGCAATTCATCCTTATGCCCCTTAAAACCTAACTGATAATTGATAGATGCATCAAGTCCCTGGTCATGATTATAGCCATTACTTTGCAGATTATAACCCTGGGTAAGGTCACCAGCGGCGTTTGTCTGGGCTGATCGTTGTGAACCGTCCTGGTCAAATTCGCCATGGAAAAACTCGAATGAACCAGTAAGCAGGTTCAGGGTATCTATCTCATAGCTCATTTCCGCGTTAGCATAACGGTATTTACCACCAAAAGTATTGGTACCATCCTGTAATATGGTCGACCGTACCGTTCTGGTACCCGGCTCAAACTGGGTTTGTGTAGTTGTGAAAGTATTGGTATTATGTCTCTGGTTACCAAAACCCGCATAGCCCGAGATACCAAACTTTCCTTGCTTGGCTGTGGCGTTAATATTATAACCGGGCCCCCAAACGCTGTTATAGCGTAAATTGACGCTGCCATTATAACCCTGGTCGGCATTTTTCTTGGTGATGATGTTGATGATACCGGCCAAACCCTCCGCATCATATTTTGCAGGCGGCGTGGTGATCACTTCAATCTTTTCGATGTTAGTAGCAGGCATAGCTTTCAATACATCTGATGGGTTTTTAGCCATCAGCGCCGATTCTTTACCATTAACAAGGATCTTATATTTGCCACTGCCTTTCAGCTTAATATTGTCATCACCATCTACAGCTAAAAGCGGCACTTTACGCATCATATCCAATGCAGAAATGGCCTTACTTTCAGGATCGGCAGTAACATCGTAGCTGAGGCGGTCAACCTCCTGTTTCATTACCGGTTTTACAGCCGTAATGGTTACTTCGTTCAATTGATTGTTTGATGCTGCCACCAGGATGCGCCCGGCATCAAACGTTTTACCAGTCATTTTTACAGGGAGTACTTTGGTTGCATACCCGACAGAAGCTACCACCAATTGATAAGTTTTACCTTCGGGAGCTTTCAGCTCAAAGCTGCCATCGTCTTTGGCGAGGGTGCTTTTTACAGGAGTTTTAGTAGCCGCATCCTGCAATGCAACAGTACCATACCCCAATGGTTTGTTGGTTGCAGAATCGATCACGGTGCCCTTAACAGTTATATTTTGCACAGGAACCGGTGCTGCAGCCTGGGCCATAGCCATACCCGTGACAAAACAGCAGATCACTGTTAGTAAAAATTGTTTCATAATTGCGATTTTGATCATAAGACGTTTAAGATACCCGGGTGTGACAGCAAAGAGTATGCGTTTAACACTTTTTAACGTTTGCCAGCACCGGGTAACGGATTAGTTACTCAGGTTATTAATTGCGGCTTCCGCTGCTGGTATCATCATTATTAATGCCACGTTGATTTTTCTTTATGCTACTGTTAAGCCTGCCAAATTTGTAGCTCAGGCTCACGTTAATGGTGCGATAAAAGTTGTTATTGGCGGTGTAAGTTTCAAAGCCATCGCCTTTGGTATAAAAATCGAGCTTGTTGAATTTTTTGAACGGATTGTTAACGTTTAGGGATAGGCTCAATTTTTCTTTAAACATGGTTTTGCTGCCGCTGATAGAGCTAAAGAAGAAATAATTATCCTTTCCCTGCAGCAATACATAACGGCTGTCATAACCAATGTTTAAGCCAGCACGATAGCCCCCGTTAAACTTGTACGTGGTGAATGTAAAAATGTGTCCCTGGTTACCACTGTTACTAAAAAGCGACCCATTATAATAACCTTTCAACCAAACAAATAGCAACTCGGCATTTATATTTACATTCAGCTTGGATGTGATAGGATAATTCACATTCAAATCAAAGCCCCAGTTTTTGTTCGAACCCACGTTGGCATAGGTTGTTGTAGTAACACCCGAATCAACACTGGCCAGGTTTTGTACCGTATTATTAGCAAATGAGTAATTGGTGCTCAGGTTGATAGAGCCTTTGGCAAAATTGCTGTATCCCAGCTCAAAGTTATTGGTAACAGCCGCTTTCAGGTTAGGGTTACCTACATTACGGTATTGAGGGTTGGAATTATCGGTATAAGGGTTAAGCTGATAAATACCCGGACGCTGGATACGTTGGGTAAAGCCAAGCGTAAGGCTGCTACTTTTCAGGCTCCGTTGTACCGATACCGAGGGCACAAAATTATCATAGTCCTGGTTAACAACCGGTTTCCCTATGGCAAAGTTGGCATCAACAGTAGTATGTTCCAGGCGCATACCACCTTTAAAAGCCCATTTGGTTAGCTTAACCGAGTAGGAATTGTACACGCCATAAATGTTTTGCTTGTAAGTAAAATTGTTCACCTGTGCAGTATCGGCATGGTATTCGTTATCCACATCGCTCTTTACATCGGTATTAAACTGGCTGTAATTATTACGCAGGGTTACTTTACCACCGGCTTCAACTGTCAGGATTTTGGACGGCTGGATATAATCTAACTGAAAAGCATGCTGCTTTGAACCCGAGTTATTGTATTGCCTGTAATCTTTAGGGACGCCTTCGCCGCTAAAGTCATTGCCTTTCGTGGCTTCGCTGGTTTGAAGGTTGTTATTATAATTGTATTTATAGGATACAGTACGCAACTGCTCCTTGTTTTTTTTAAAACCTAACTGGTAATTCAGCCCCACATCCGATCCTTTAAATTCACCTACGCCGTTGTTAAATAGCCTATAAAATTGTGTAACAGCGTCGGCACTATCACGTTGGGTGGTAACCTGGTAATTTTGCGAA